>CAZNGF010000015.1:0-42819 GCA_964572855.1 uncultured Thermotogae bacterium
TAGATTGAACGTGAGGGGGCGCCCCGCGCGCCCTCTCACGTTCCTTCGTGCTCTTGAAAGGCATTGGCATTCGGAGGCTCTCGGACTAGAGAGTCTGTGAGATGACGTCAAACCGGATCCTGCAAGCTGACATCAGCCTCTTCCCGCACCTTGCTCGTCCGAACTGGAAGACGATACCCTTGGAGGGGTGGATATGTTCAGATGTGAAAGAACGATCCATAAGGTTATTCCTGCACAAAGGATGAAGACGGTCAACAGCCCTTCCAAGGCCCAGATTGATCCGCGAAGACGCGAGTCGAAGATCAGGATTTCGAGGATGACAAGAGCCATTTGAAAGCCTGCATGTAAACCGATGCTCGGCCATAAGGATCCGCTTTTCAATCGGACCAAGCCGGCTACAAGCCCGAAGGTGAATAGCCAACTCAAGTCAAGAAGGTTGTGGGTGTATAGGTGTAGGAACGCAAAGAGAACCGCGCTAATCAGTACGGCAACTGCTCGGTTCCAACTTGCACTCAAGATGTACATCAAGAAACCGCGAAAAACTAACTCTTCAGTCAAAGCGGTCAGAAGCGCTCTTACGGAGGCGAACGCGAGTGGCGCTAAGATAGTCCAAGAAAGCGTTGCCCAATGGAAGTCTACTAAGCCAACCGCCACCGCGAGTCCGAAGAAAGCCAGATAGAGGACAAGGCCTACGATTGCGCCGAGCAGAAAGCGGCTTACCCAACTACGGTGGAACCAAAATCCCAAGCACTGGAGATTTTCGTCTTCAAGTGCCAGAGTGAGTTTGCAGGAGAGTAATACAGTGGGAAAGAAAACCCAAGAGGGCCAGAACATAGAGCAAGAAACAAATACACAATACAGATAGTATAAAAAAGAATTTATAAACGTGAAAGGTATGAAAAATAATAAAAACTTTAGCAGATTAAGAGCAAAGGTTATTGAAGGGGAGGGAGCAGTCATCTTGACTGCTCCCTTGTGGAAGTTCCGTTGCTAATCATGGCACTGAGCCGGTATAGGTTCTCCAACGCAAACGTTAGCTCCTGGCAGTAAGGAGCATGATTTTGAAAGAGGCGATAGACATTGGCCCACATCTTTGAAGAAGTTAGATATTCCATCCAAAGCAGAGGTGAAAAACGGTTTTGGATCCCAACGACCTGTGATCCCACAAGTAGAATTGGGCCCAGTTAATCCAAAACCAGCGGTACATCCCACGCCGACTGAAGCTCCACCACCAACAGACACAATTAGCTTCACAGACGGTCCACAAGTAAGATCGGGGCCCCTTACCCCTACTCCACCAGTGCAATCAAGTCCAAATTCAGTTTCTTGGAAGAACACCGGACCCTCCGCCAGCGACTCCAACGGGGCCACATCGGCGTTCTCCAGCACGACCGGGTGCACGCCAGGGGTGTAGCGTTGCCCGGCCAGCTCGAACGACTTGCGGGTGTAGAGAATCCCGGTCAGGAACAGCCGACGCTCGCCTTGGAGAAACTGTTCCGCATGGGTTTCGATGGCCTCATCGGCCGTGACCGGCACGAACAGCGCTCGGTGATCAGGACTGGTCACGGCGTTTTCCAGATCGAATTCTTTCAGGCCAAAGCCCGCCTGCCTAATCGCCACCGCAGCCTCGGAGAGCAAGGCCGTCTCGGCCGCGCCTTCCTCTGCCACCAACTGCTGGGGTTCGATGCCCCCCGGCGCTGCCTGAGCGCTGTGGCTCGCCATCGCGATCATGAGAACTACGATAATAGCGCGTACTGCCTTTTCTTTCAACACGATGACCTCCTTTGATCGAAATAAAGGATGAAAACAGCTCATTGCCCATCACGCTCAAAGATCACCCCGCAGGCCCGACCCGGCCGCGGTCGTTTGGGGTCACATGCGCATCGCCTCCTTTCCCGGCCGGTCTGGCCGCGCGTGCGGCCGGCCTCGCAGATGGCGGAGGAAGACGGTCGAGATGAAAGACCTCCGCCGGGGATGACGTCCCAACGCGCCGCGCGCGTTTTGCAGACGGTTCCAAACGCGTTTGCCGCACAATGTCGTGCTCTTGGCCCAGGTTCGGTCCCGATAAGCGCGAAGGCGCGCCTCGAAAGGTTGTATAGACATTTAATTTCTTTTCTATCATGACCTTAGCATGTGTCTCTCGATAAGACTATCGGATTTCTGAAAAAACAGTTTCGTTTTTTTGATGGCCGGCTCGACTGAGGCGGCTTATATTTACAATGGAATGAACTTGAAAGGAGATGAAAGTCAATGAATAGGAGAAATTCCAGCGCCAAGAACGACTGGCAGTTGACGATCTACATCCCCCAAGCGTTAAGGGCCTTGGATCCCATCGCGCGTCTACAGCGCGCCGCCCTTAGTCAGCGGCGCTCGATGAACTTCCTGGCCGTGGAAGCGCTGCTGGGCTATTTGGAACGTCTGGAACGTGAAGGCGAACGGCTTGAGGACATGTCCGTTTCATCCGCAGAAAGGTGTTATCCCGAGGAGGTGACGCAAAGCCGGCGCTGCTAGCGCGCCGGTTGCCGAAGATGAAAGCGCTCACGAAAACTTCAGACCCTTGCGATCGATCCTGCACCTGCGCCTTGAAAGGCCTCAAAGGCCAACGTGGCGAGATCGTGCGGCGAGGGCGGTTCTTCGAGCTGCCCAAGAAAGCGACCGTCTACGAGCAAGGGGTGCCTTACGGGGGGGTTTACCTGGTTTGCCGCGGCCTGCTCAAGCTGGCGCGGCGCACCGAAACCGGTCGGTTACAGGTGATCGCGCTCGTCGGGGCGGGGGACGTGGTCGGGATCGAACAGCTCGCCGGCGCAGAGCCCTACGACCACTATGCCCAGACGTTGACCTCGTGCCGCCTTTTCCATCTGACCTGTTCAGAGTTTCAGGCTGCCTTGGCCGTACCGGACTTCGCGCGCGTGACTCTGAGCGGGGTGCTCAACGCCTTGCGTTCGCGTCATCATCACCTTCATCACGTGCTGGGCCGCGGGGTGCGCGCTCGCTTGCTCTTCAGCCTGCGCGATTGGGCCAGGCGGTTCGGCGAGCCCAACGAGGACGGCATCGAATTGAATCTGGACCTGGTCAACGAAGATTGGGCCGGCTGGGTTGGCAGCACGCCCCAGTCGGTCTCGACTGCGTTTGCACAGCTCAATCGCCAGGGCTTGGTCGCCCGCCGCGCGCGCCGGATCGTGTTGCGGTCACAACCGTCGATGGAATGGGGATAAACGCCCAGCGACTTCCCTCGGTTGGCACGTAGGGGGCACGAAGGTTTACACTGTGGTGCCCATGACGCGAGGGCGCGGGTGCGTTCCCTCCCGCACAAGTTCCGGTACACGGGAATTCAGTCAGCCAAGGGGGTTTCATGAACGTTTGGCAGTGGCTTTTGATCGGCATCGCCGGGGGATTGCTCGTGATGGCGGTGGTGAGCGAAACCGAGTTCAGCCAGAGCCAGAGCAGCACGACCACGACCACCACGTCCGCCCAAGCCAGCCGGCCCGCCGGCGCGCGCGCGCTGGTCGACGGGCTCGGCGTAAGAATCGAAGAATCGCTCCCCGTACGGGTGAGCGTCATCCTGCGGGGCAGCGTGCCCGACGGTTGCACCCGGATCAGCGAGGTGGACCTGCAGCGCGACGGCAACGCGTTTGAAATCGACCTCAGGACCGAGCGCGACGCGGACGCGGTCTGCACCCAGGCGCTCCAGCGCTTCGAGGAAACCGTCCTGCTGGACGCCGAGGGGCTTGACCCCGGCAACTACGTCGTGCGCGCCGGCCCGCTCAAGGCCAGCTTCGAGCTCACGCTGGAGCAAAAGCAACCCGAGGGGGAGGGCACGGGGAGCGACTGACGACCGCGGCGTTCGAGCCCCCCCCAAGTAGGGGCGCTCAACCCGTCCAGCGCAGCGCGGCCGGGACCAGCAACGTGAGCAGCGCGAGGTCGAGCAGGCCCCACACCCACGGGCTGTAGCGGGCGCGGCGCAGCACGGTCGTGACGCCGGTCCGGGCCAAGCCGGCTCGAACGGCTCCTCCCCAACGATGCCAGAGCCGGATCAGCGACAAAACCGCGCCAAGCATGACGACCAGGGTCAGGCCCAGCGCGGCCATGAAGCGGGCCACGTCCCAGACGTAGAACGCGTAAGGCACGCGCCCCATCCAATCCAGGATAAGCGTGATCCAGCGCATCCAGGCCTCCAGCAGCCAGAAGAAGCCGGCGTAGAGCCAGCCGAACGGGTGCGCCGCGTCGTAGGCCGAGGCAAGCACGTTGAGCAGCAGCAGCCCGACAAACAGGCGCTCGGGCCAAGTGGCGCCGAAGGGACGATACTCGATCTCCGCCATGGTACTCCCATTTTACGGCGAATCGGCGCGTTCTCGACCCGGTGAATGCTTAACAGGTCATTGTGACAGTCAAACCGTGAATCGGTGTCATTCCGAGCTGAAAGCGAAGAATCCCCTGCGGATGGGGGAGATCCTTCGGCCTTGCGGGCACAGGATGACTTGCCTGCGAAGGCTTCGTTCGGCGCTCTTAGGGAAGGGGTCTGTGGGTTGACGGTGGGGAAAAGGCCACACCCAGCAAGCGGCTAAACGACCAGGAACGGGAACAGGAACAGTAACAACAGGTTGATCAGAAAGAAGCGCAGCGCGCCGCCGATCTGGCCCAGGATCGAGCCCGAGCCGGGCGACGAGGCGACCGCGCCCGTCTGGACCTGTCCGCCCGGGGTGAGGGCGAAGGCCGTGCTCTGCCCCGCGTAGTGGATCTCAAAGGGCCGGTCGGCCAGCACCGCGGTGTCCAGCGTGAGGATGCCGGCGCTCACCTGGCCCTCCTCCAGCGTGCCGGCGCGGAAGTCGTCCGTGATCGGCACGAGCATGTCGGACGAGAGCGAGACGCGGAACACGTTCTGGACCAGCGAGATGCCCAGCGGGTCGAAGAACGACTGCTCCGCGGGCACGACCAGCACCAGAATCGCGTTGCGGTTGACATAGGGGGTGATTGCGGTCTTGATCTCGGGTCGGAGGTTGCTGTCCACGGCCCGCTCGTTGATGTAGATGAACGCCAGGACGAACTCCCCGTCCGCTTGGTCCACGAACAGCGCGCGGACGAACTCGGCCGGGATGCCGGTTTCCTGGCTGATGCGCTGGGCGGCCAGCCCCTCCAGCGCGCTCTGCGCGGAGGCGCTTGCGCCCACGACGCTCACCAACAGCAGGGCGGCCACAGCTCCTTGGAGCCACAAGCGCATGGCGCTTCCTTTCGGGCTTTTCGGACGCGACGGGAGCCGAGCTCCCGTCAGCGGGCGCGCTTAGTAACCGCAGCCGCCGCCGCAGCCGCTCCCGGTCAGGAAGACGACCAGCGTGGACAGGAACACGAACCAGAAGGCAAACAGGAAGAACAGCACTGGATCGAGCATAGACGCACCTCCTCTGTGAAACGCCGATTTGATCCAGTATAACACGCCCCACGCGCCGCCGACAAGTCCCGGGCGTCACGGAAACCGGAGCCGCGCTCCGCTGTAGCATGGGGGGGCGGACAGGGCTATAATGCGACCCAAATACCGATATCGAATGCCCGGGAGGTTTTCGTGCACATCACGCGACGGACGTTTCTGCAGGGGCTGGGGGCGGCGGCGCTCAGTCTGGGGTGGGGCCGGCGCGCCCTGGCCCAGCCGAGCCTGAGGGTGAGCCTGCCGCCGCTGATCGACTCGCTGCCGCTGGGCTTCGCCCACGAGGAGGGGTTGTTCGCAGAGGCGGGCCTCGAGGTCGAGTTCATCGGTATCAGCAGCCGGCGCGAGCGCAACGCGGCCCTGTTCTCCGACGGGCTCGACGGGGTGTTGAGCGACATCAGCACGTTCCTGTTCGGTCGCGGCAACGCGGGCGCCGATATCGTGATGACCAGCACGGCCTTCGAGCGCGTGGGCGACCACCGTCAGCTCGCCCTGCTGGCCAGCGGCTTCTTCAACGTGGACGATCTCGAAGGCCTACTCGAGCGCGTCAACGAGCGCTCGCAGAACTCGATCTTCGTGAGCCAGCGCACGGACTTCGAGCTGGTTACCGACGAGCTCGTCGGCCAGCTCGGCGTCGAGGTCGACCCCACGATCCTGTACGCCGACACCGACGACCTGGTCACCACGGCCACGTTGCTGGTGGCCGGCAGCGCGCTGGCGGCCGTGCTCCCCGAGCCGCTGGCCTCGCTCACCGAGCGCAACGAGCTCATCGAGGAGCAGTTCCTGGCCCGCTCGATCTCGGACTTCGACGAGGTCGCGATGCCGCCCAGCGTGATGGTGTTCCGGCGCGCCGTGGTCGAAGAGCGCGAGGCCGAGGTCGAGCGGTTCTACGAGGTCTACAACCAGGCCGTCAAACAACTGAACGAGGCCTCGCAGGGCCAGGTGCGCGAGACCGCGATCTCGAACACGATCGAGCTGTTCCTGCCCGGCCTGACGCGCGGTGAACTGCCCGCGAACTTCGGCAACGAGTACGCCATCCCCCGCTTCCCGCAACCGAGCGAGCTCGCTTCCGAGAGCTTCGGGCGCGTGGCCGACTGGGCGCTCTCGAAGCGCTACCTCAACGGCGAGGTGGCCTTCGAACAGTCGGTGGACTTCCGCTTCCTATCCCTGTGACGTGGAAGACGAACGCGGCGTGAACCCGGCCGACGACTTCATCCGCCTGCAGAACGTGCGCCTGAGCTATGGCAGCGGCGCGCGCGAGACGCCCGTGTTCGAACAGCTCGACCTGACGGCCCGCGCCGGCGAGAGCCTGGTGATCATCGGCCGCTCGGGCTGCGGCAAGACCAGCATTTTGTATGCGCTCTCTGGCCTGCTCAAGCCCAAGCGCGGCCAGGTCACGGTCGGCGGCCAGCCCGTGGTGCGCCCGCGCCGCGACGTCGCGCTCATCCTGCAGGACGCGGGACTACTGCCCTGGAAGACCGTGTGGGGCAACGCGATTCTGGGGCTCCAGATCGCGGGCGAGCAGCCCCAGCGCGTGGGCGAGGTGCTGAGCGACCTGGGCATCTCCGCCTTGCGCGACCGCTACCCGTCGGAGCTGTCGGGCGGGCAGCGCCAGCGGGTCGGGATCGCGCGCGCGCTGGCCGCCGACCCGACGCTGCTGCTGATGGACGAGCCCCTGGCCAGCCTGGACGCCTTCACGCGCGAGCACATCCAGAACCTCTTGCTCGACCTCTGGCTGCGGCGACGCCACACGCAGGTGCTGGTCACCCACGATCTGGAGGAGGCCGTCTTCCTGGGCCAGCGCATCGTCGTGCTGGCGGCCGACCCGCCCCGAATCGAGTCCGTGATCGACAACCCGGGCGCCGGCACCCCCGACTGGCGCGACAGCGACGCGTTCTACGCCCAGGTGCTCAAGCTGCGAAAGGTGTTCCTGTGAAGCGCGTGTTGGCTTACCTGGGCAGCATCGCGCTGCTGTTTGCGCTCTGGTGGGCGCTCAGCGCCGCGCTCGAGCTTTATTTCGGCGGCGGGCACAAGGCCGCGGCCTTCCCCAACCCCTGGAACGCGCTGGTGGCCTTCGGCGAGAACTGGCAGGCCCTGAGCGTGGACTTCGGCGCCAGCGCGCTGCGCGTGCTGATCGCGCTCGCCCTCGCGCTCGGGGTCGCGGGGCCGCTGGGCCTGATCGTGGGCTTCGAGCCGAGTTTGAACCGCTGGCTCTCCCCGCTGCTCTACACGACCTACCCCATCCCCAAGATCGTCTTTCTGCCCGTGCTGTTCGTTTTGATGGGCATCGGCGAGGAACCCAAGGTGACGCTCATCACGCTCGTGATCGCCTTCCAGGTGCTGCTCTCGGCGCGCGACGCCGCGCAGAACATCTCCAAGAGCCACGTGCTGAGCGTGCGCAGCGCGGGCGCCAACCGCTGGCAGATCTACCGCCACGTCGTCTTCCCCGGCGCGCTGCCGGCCATCCTCACCAGCGCGCGGGTCAGCATCGGCCTGGCCATCGCCACGCTCTACCTGGTCGAGACGTTCGCCACGCGCTACGGCCTGGGCAAGTTCATCAACAAGGAGTACGACCTGGCCAGCTTCACCACCATGTTCGCCGGCATCATGGCCATGGGCCTGCTGGGCCTCATCCTCTACGCCGTGCTCGACGCGCTGGAGCACTGGCTCTGCCGCTGGAAGCACCGGTAGGTTGATGGGCGACATTCGCTTGCGTTAAGGGTTGGAGCCGGTCACGGTGTATCCTGAATCCTTGGCGCCACACCTGACCAGCCGTAGGGTGACCGTGCCGGCCCCTCGGTGGATGCATCGGCCTTGTCGTTGTGCTACGTTGGGGTCAGAGGAACGAAACTTGGCCGTGGCCACGGCATCTAGCTGGGAAGGAGAACACGATGACCACGGACGCAGTCGCTGGCGGGAACCGGGACGTTTCCAGAGGGATCTTGGTGCTGCTGCGCCTCTACCTGGGCGTGGTGTTCGCGCTGGCCGGATGGGGCAAGCTGACGGGCGGTTTTGACATCGCCCGCAGCCTGGACTTCTTGATGGAGCGCAGCCACGGGTTTTACGTGCCCTTTCTGGAAAACGTCGTTTTGCCCTCTTCCGAGTTGTTCAACGTCTTGATCCCGTACGGCGAGTTCCTGGGCGGCGTGGCGCTGATCCTGGGCGCGTTCACGCGCTTGGCCGCGACCGGGATCGCGCTGATGACGCTCAACTTCATGCTGCTCAAGGGCGGGTGGTTCTGGCAGAACGGCAGCAACGACGCCGCCTTCTTCTTCATCGCGCTCGCGCTTCTGTTGGGGTCGGCCGGGCGAACGCTGGGCGTGGACGCCGTGTTGGCGAGAAGATGGCCGAAGGGTTGGATCTGGTAGCGATCTTGCCAGGGGCGGGCAGTGCGTCGAGGGCGCTGGACGTGTGGCAAACCGTCTGCTTCTGTTGGCGTTCAACGTTGCGAGGGGGCGTTGGTATCATCATACTTGCACCTTATGTCGGCTGAATAGAACGAAGTGCTGACATAGTGCAAGGTAACAGGCGTGTCCCCTTGGGCGTGGGCGCCAAGCTTCCCCCCCGAGCCACGGGCCGCAAAGGAGTGCGATGCGCAGCAAGGTAGAGGCGTTTCTGGAACAGGCCAACTTGCCGGTCATCGACGTTCGCGCGTCCGAGGACATGAACTGGATCGTGGCCACGGAGTTCGGCATCGGGTCGAAGTCCATCGAGAACGCGCCGCCGTCCAGCGCCCCGATCAACTACATTAACTTCAAGCAAGCGCCGCACGAGCTGACCCTGTCCGCTACCCTGGACATCCGCGAACGGTCGGACGTGGCTCAGGCGTTGGCGACCTACCCCTCCAAAAGGAGTTTGGCCAACATGGTCTATGCGCACCTCACCGGGCTGAGCGAGGAGATCATGGTCACCTTTACCGTGGACAAGGATTTCAGCTTGACGGAGATCTACCTGGAGGACGCCATGCTGCTGGACGCGGTCGAGGCAAGTGCCCTGTTTCAAAGGACGCGCCGGCTTGCGCTGATGTACCGCCGCACGATGGACTACCTGCTTTCCCACAACGCTTAGCCCCTACCCCTGACGGGCGCGTTGCAGCATCAACAAAACGGCTTGGCCCCCGTGATACGCCTCGTGGGTGAGGACGTGCTGCAGGATCCAGCGGAGCGTGAAGCTGCGCTCGCCGCGCTCGCCGCGCTTGCCGACGTGCTCGGGATCGTTCAGGCGGCGGACGATCGCGTGCGTCTGTCCCCGCATGGCGTCGTGTTTGGCGAAGAACCAGCTCAGAGGCTGTCGGGGCGGGCTGGGCCACTGGCCGGCGTATTGGTCGATTTGGTCGGCCATCACGGCCTTGTAGTCGGCGGGCGGCACGGCTTCGCCGGCGGCCACCTCGCGCAGCCAGAACAGCTCGGCCTCGACCATGTGCAGGATCAGGGCGCCGACGCTCTGGGCGCCCGGCGCTGGCTGCCAGACGACGGCCTCCTGGTCCTGCTCGCCCAACTCCCCCCGCCACTCGCGCGTGCCCTCGTCCAGCGAGGCCAGCAGCACGCCCAACTGCGGGTCGATTCCCTCGATCGGCGTGACGTCGTAGTGCATGGGATCTCCTTTGAATTGCCTATGAATCCCTTCTCCCCTGGCGGGAGAAGGGGGGGAGGAGTGGGGAATGAACGCGTACGGTGGCGCGTCAACGAACTTTCACCCTCACCCCAGCCCTCTCCCGTCAAGGGAGAGGGAGGTAGGAAACGGCTTGAGAACGCGTTGATCTTCGGGCTTTGTATCATCGTTGCGGCCGATGCCGTTTGAGAAAGTCCAGCACGCGCTCGGCGTATTCGTCTGGGTAGGCGTCGTAGAGCTGGACGTGGGCGGCGCCGCTTACCAGCCAGAGTGCCTTGGGCTCGGCGGCGCGCGCGAACAGCAGCTCGGAATTCTCGACCGTGACCGAGGTGTCGTCGCGGCTGTGCATGATCAAGGCGTGCGAGACGGAATCGATCACGCGCAGGACGTTCGTGCGTTGGAACAAATCGAACCCGAGCCGTAGCTCGGCCACGCCCGCATACAGCGGGAACAGCAGCGCCAGGCCGGGGTCGCGGTATTTCGGGCTCTGCGAGGCGAGCTTCAAGTTGGCAAAAGGGCTGTCGGCCACCACGGCGAAAGTTTCCGGGAAGGGGTGCTGGGCGGCGGCGCGCAGCGAGGCCGAGGCGCCGTTGGAGTGGCCGAAGAGCGCGACAGAATCGATGCCGCGCGCGCGCAGCGCCCCGATGCCGGCCGCGATGTCGCTGGCCTGGAAAGCCCCGAAGGCGTAGAGCTCGCCGCCGCTTTCGCCCTGGCCGCGCGGGTCGTAGAGCAGCAGCGTGTAGCCCGCCTCGTGCAGGAACGGGACGTACTTCAAAATCACGGACATGGAGTCCGTGTAGCCGGGCGACATCACGATCCCCGCGCCGTGGTCGCCGGGCACGAGCCAGGCGTGTAGCCGGACGCCGTCGGACGTCTCCAGCCAGAGTTCCTCGTAGTCGATCCCGAAGTCGGCCGGGGTCTGCGTGATCGGGTCTTGCTCCTGGAAGAAGATGTCGGCGTCCAGCCGCGCGTTGATCGCGTTCCAGAGCAGCACCCCGCCCGTGGCCAGGGCGAGTGCGGCCACGGTCCAGGGCGACAGTCTGAGGGTGATGTGCCGGTCCATGGTTCGGTATGATACGGACTCAACGGGGCGGCGCACCAGCGCGCCCGATCCTTCAAGGAGGCCCGATGCGCGCACTGCCGCGGGCCGGCGCGAGCGAGTCGGAGTCGGAATAGGCGGCGTTCAGTCGACGTCGTCGGGCTTGCCCTGGACCTTGTCCTCGAGCTGTTTCAGTTTGCGCTCGATGTCGTCGGCCGAGCGGTCCGAGAGCTGGGGGCGGAGGCGTTCGAGCTCGTCGGAGAGGTGGAGCATGAGCATCTGGATGTCCTCCAGGTCCTGCGACTTGAGCTCGCGCTTGCGCTCCTCGGCGTACTCGACGGCCAGCGCCACCGAGCCCACCAGCGCCGCCCCGGCCACGATGACCAGCGCCAGCGTCGAATTGACGAACACGCCGGCGATGATCGCCCCGAACACGGTGCCCCCGCCGTACTCGTAGAGGTTGTCCTTGATGCGCTTGGACTTCTCTTTGTGTTCGGTTTGCTCGGTCATGTCCCGACTCCAAACGGTTTTCCCCCTCTCCCTCGACGGGAGAGGGCTGGGGTGAGGGTGAAGACCTGACAAGCGTACCTTTGCCCCCTACACCCCTCTCATCCCGACCAGGGGGAAGCGGTTCAGGCCTTGTTGGTTCGCGTTCCGAGTATAGCGGTGCGAGGCGTCTAGGGCATCTCCTGGGTGGAGCGGTAGTAGCGCGGGGCGCTCACGGTGCCGACCTTGTACTGGGAGAGCGGGATGCCCTCCATCAAAACGCGGTTGAGGACGGCCGACTGCGGGGCGCCCTGGTCCCGGTAGCGCACCTCGAAATGGAGGTGGATGCCGGTGCTGTGGCCCGTGTTGCCCATGAAGCCCAGCACCTGCCCCTGGCGCACGCGCTCGCCGAGGCGGACCGTCACGCTCGGGTAGCGCAGGTGGCCGTAGGTCGTGGTGAAGCCGTTCCCGTGGTCCAGCTTGACGTAGTTGCCGTAGCCGAACTCGCACCCCTGGCAGATGACCGAGTTGCGCACCTCGACCACGGTGCCGCCGGCCGCGGCCAGCACGGGCACGGGCCGCTTGCCCGAGAGCTCGCCCTGCTGCCGGTTGTTGTCGATGAGGTCGAACGAGAAGTGCGAGCGGCCCGTGTGACCGGGGTTGGGCGAGCCCCCGTAGAACTTGCCGCCCGGTTCGGTGCTGAGCAGCCAGTCGAGCCCGCCGGGCAGCGGGAGTTTGAAGCGGGGCGGTTCCTGCGAGGCGGGCTCCACGGCGGCCGGCTCGGCCGGCTCGGGCTCGGGCGCGGAACGGTCCCCGCCGCCGGTGGCTTCTTTCGGTTCGGGGGCCTGGATTTTGGGTTCCAGCGCCGCGTCAACGCGCTGCGGGCCGGCTTGCACGTGCAGCACGCGGTCGAACGCCCGGTAGCCGTCGGCCAGGATCACCAGCGCGCGCTCGCCGGGGCGCACGTCGCCGAAGACGTACTCGCCCCGTTCGTTGGTGTGCGCGAGCGCATCGCCCAGCCAGACCCGGGCGCCCTCCACGGGCGCGCCGGACGCGTCCCGCACGACGCCGCCCACCTGAGCCTGCCCGGGCGTGCAGCCCCAGAGCAGGAGCAGCAGTCCCAGCACCCATAGCCCGCGTGTTCCTCTGAAAACTCCTCTGATGCCCATTTGAGCCGACGGTAGGTGCGAGCGTCGCGCGGCGCAAGGACACCCGTTCCGTCCGCGGTGGATGTGCGGGTTACCTGTCCGGCCGGCGCACGAGCACGACCAGCCCGACGAAGTCGTAGAGCGCGTGCAGCAGCGCCAGCCACAGCAGCTTGGTCCGACTCACGGGGTCGGTCACGCGCGAAGCCCTCCAGCCTCCATTGTTGCGCGGCGGGTTGCGGCCCTCCGTGTCCTCAGCGGTTACTGCCCCTGCCCCAGCGAGTAACCGGGCTCGCCGTCGAAGTCGTAGAGGTGCTCGGACTTGATGAAGTCCAGCCCCGCTTCCTCCAGCGCGGAGAGCAGCGAAACGACCTGGGCGTGGGTGGCCGACCCGCCTGCGCCCATGAAGCGGCAGCGCCAGTGGTCGGTGCAGAACGTCTCGGGGAAGCCGTCGGGCCAGACCTTGACGCCGCGGTTGGTGATGAGCGCGAGCTCGAAGGCGCCGGCGGCGGCCCGTTGCAGTTGGGCGGCCAGCGTCTCGACCTCCGCGCCGGTCCAGTCCAGAAAGACGTCGACGCCGACGAGTTCCTTCTTGGCCGGCGGCCGCCGCGTGTAGGCGGGCATGGGCACGGGCTTGGCCTCGTAGGCGACCTTGCGCAGCCGGCGGGGGAGCTGGCCGAGCCGCTCGACCACGGAGCGGGCGAAGTCGGTGGTGCCGGCCATGTGTTTGCTGGTGGCCTCGTTGTAGATGTCGGCGGTGTGGATCCCGTCTTCGAGCGTCTTGAGCCAGGCGTTGCGCAGGGCCTGCGCCACGTCGGGCTGGTCGATGTGATCGAGCATCTGCACCGCCGCCAGCAACAACCCCGAGGGGTTGGCCACGCCCTTGCCGGCGATGTCGGGCGCCGAGCCGTGCACGGCCTCGAACATGGCGCCGCCGTCGCCCAGGTTGGCCGAGCCCCCCAGGCCCACCGAGCCCGTGAGCTGGGCGGCCACGTCGGAGAGGATGTCGCCGTAGAGGTTGGGTACGACCACGGCGTCGAACTCCTCGGGCGTCTCGGCCATGCGTGCCATGCCGATGTCGACGATCATGTGCTCGGTTTCGATCTCGGGATAGTCCCGCGCGATCTCGTCGAACACCCGGTGGAACAGCCCGTCGGTGAGCTTGAGGATGTTGTCCTTGGTGAAGCACGTCAGCTTCTCGCGGCCGCGGTGACGGGTGTACTCGAAGGCAAAGCGAACGATGCGCTCGCAGCCGGGCCGGGTGATGAGTTTCAGGGCCTGGTAGACCTCGTCCGTTTGGCGGTGCTCGATCCCGGCGTAGAGGTCCTCCTCGTTCTCGCGGATGATTACGGTGTCGATGTGCGGGTGCTTGGTGCGAACAAAGGGGTCGTAGGAGATGCACGGGCGCACGTTGGCGTACAGCCCCAGGCTCTTGCGGATCGTGACGTTGAGGCTCTTCATCCCGCCGCCCTGGGGTGTGGTGATCGGGGCCTTCAAAAAGACCTTGGTGCGGCGCAGGGAGTCCCACGCCTCGGGCCGGATGCCGGCGGTGTGGCCGGCCTCGTAGACGGCCTTGCCCACCTCGATTTCCTCGACGTCGAGCTTGGCGCCGGCCTGCTCGAGCACGAACAGGGTGGCTTCCATGATCTCGGGGCCGATGCCGTCGCCGTAGGCCACGGTAACCGGGACGCTGCTTGCCATCGGGACACGCTCCTTTGGGCTGGGTTGGCCGGCTGCAAACCGGGGGAACGGCGTCGGGCAGCCGCGTTCGTGCGCTCGATTATACGGACGACGCCCGCGTTTTCACGCGCGCCCGGCTTGACGTGGCGCGACAGGGCGCGCAGCGTATAAACTGGTCGCCAAACGACTCGGTTGGGGAGGCCGCATGATCGACGACGCCCAGGTGGATCACATCGCCAAGCTCGCCCGGCTCAAGATCTCGGACGAGGAGCGCGAGTCGCTCAAGCGCGACTTGGCCAACATTTTGAGTTACTTCGAGACGCTCAACGAGCTGGACACCTCGGGCGTCGAGCCCATGAAGCACGTGATCGAGACCGAAAACGTGCTGCGCGAGGACGAGCCCACCGGCAGCATCCCGCGCGAACAGGCGTTGCAGAACGCGCCCGCAACCGACGGCGAGTACTTCATCGTCCCGCGTGTGCTCGAGCGTTGAACCGAATGCGTGACCGCAATTAAGGGAGGACCCACCCCATGAGCTACCAGCACGCCCAAGTCCCCGAGCAAGGGCAGCGCATCACCAAGGAAAACGGAAAGCTGATCGTGCCCGACCGGCCCATCGTGCCCTACATCGAGGGCGACGGCATCGGCCCCGACATCACGCGCGCCATGCTGCACGTCATCGACGGCGCGGTCGAGAAGGCCTACGGCGGCAAACGCCGCATCGCCTGGATGGAGACCTATGCCGGCGAGAAGGCCCACCAGGTGACGGGCAACTACTTGCCCGACGAGACGCTGCAGGTCATCCAGGACCACCGCGTGGCCATCAAGGGGCCGCTGACCACCCCGGTGGGCGGCGGGTACCGCAGCCTGAACGTGACGCTGCGCCAGAAGCTGAACCTGTTCGCCTGCGTGCGCCCGGTGCGCTACTACGACGGCACGCCCAGCCCGCTCAAACACCCCGAGCGCACCGACATCGTGATCTTCCGCGAGAACATGGAGGACACCTACAAGGGCATCGAGTGGGAGGCCGGCACGGACGATGCCGACAAGGTCCGCGAGTTCGTCAACCGCGAGTTCGGGACCGACCTCACGCCCGACACCGGCATCGGTCTGAAGCCCATCAGCGAGCGCAACTCGAAGAACTTGATTCGCAAGGCGATCCAGTACGCCATCGAGCACAAGCGCCACACCGTCACGCTCATGCACAAGGGCAACATCATGAAGTTCACCGAGGGGGCGTTTCGCAAGTGGGGCTACGAGCTGGCCGCCGCCGAGTTCCCCGACACCGTGATCCCCGAGGACGTCCTGTGGGAGAAGCACGACGGGCAAATGCCCGAGGGCAAGGTGCTGCTGAACGACCGCATCGCCGACATCACGTTCCAGCACATCCTGCTGCGCCCCACCGAGTACTCGCTGATCGCCACCCCCAACCTCAACGGCGACTACATCAGTGATGCGCTGGCCGCGCAGGTGGGCGGCATGGGCATGGCCCCGGGCGCCAACATGAGCGACGAGGTCGCGCTGTTCGAGGCCACGCACGGCACGGCGCCCAAGTACGCGGATCAGGACAAGGTCAACCCCAGCTCGCTCATCCTGAGCGCGGGGATGATGCTGGGCCACATGGGCTGGACCGAGGCCGCCGCGCTGGTCGACCGGGCGCTCAACGCGACGGTGCGCAACAAGACCGTGACCTACGACCTGGCGCGTCAAATGGAGGGGGCCACCACGCTGCCGACCTCGAAGTTCGGCGAGGCGCTGGTGGCCAACATGGGCTGATGAATACGCTTCAGCCCACCCCCGTGCCGGACGTCTACCTGCTCGACGCGGGCCTGCAGGGCGTGCCGGGCTACACCGGCGTGTACTTGATCGACGCCGAGCGCCCGGCCGTGGTCGAAACCGGTTTCAGCTACAGCGTGCCGCGGGTGCTGGAGGGGCTCGACCTGTTGGGGATCAAGCCCGAGGCCGTGCGCTACATCTTCCCGACCCACGTCCACCTGGACCACGCGGGCGGGGCCGGCGGGCTGGCGCGCGCCTGCGAGGGCGCCGAGGTCGTGGTCCACCACAAGGGCGCCAAGCACCTGATCGACCCCTCGCACCTGGTCGAGAGCGTCAGGCGCGCGGTCGGGAAGCTGTTCGAGCGCTACGGCGAGGCGGTCCCGATCCCTGCGGACCGCATCCGCGCGGTCGAGGGGGGCGAGCGCTTCCCGCTGGGCCCGGACTTCTCGCTGGAGCTCGTGGACGCGCCGGGCCACGCGCCGCACCAGTACTGCGCCTTCGTCCCCGAGCACCGCGCGCTCTTTACGGCCGACGCCGCCGGCATCTTCCGCCAGGAGATCGGGGAGTTGGTCACGACCACGCCGCCGCCGGCCTTCCGCCTGGGCCAGAGCCTGGAGACGCTGAACGCGCTGCGCGAGCTCGAGCCTTTGACGCTGCTGTACACGCACTTCGGCCCGCAGGAGCGCCCCGAGCTGCTGGACGATTACGCCGAGCTGCTCACGCGCTGGGTGAGCGAGGTCGAGGCGACCTACGACACGATGGGGGACGAGGCTGCGGTCAGGCACCACTTCGTCGAAAAGCTCTCCCCCGAGCTGGAGGCGCACTACGACGACGAGGTCATGATCGAACAGGAGATCGAGATGAACGTCCAGGGCGTGCTGCTCTACCTCCAGCGCCAGCGCGGGGGATGAGCAACGGCCGGCGCGCCCGCTACACGTCCTTGCCCCAGCCCGTGCCGAACTGGCGGTCGCCGGCGTCGCCCAGGCCGGGCACGATGTAACCCTTCTCGTTCAGCTCGGGGTCGATGGCGCACAGGTAGACCTGCAGCTCGGGGAAAGCCTTCCCCAGGCGTTCCAGCCCGACCTCCGAGCCCACCATGCCGATGAGCTTGATGCGCGGGACGCCCCACTCCTTTAGGTTTTGGACCGTGCGCACGGCCGTGCCGCCGGTGGCGATCATGGGGTCGAGCACGAAGGCCACCTCGACCGGCTCGGCGCCGGAGAGCTGGTTGTAGTAGGCGATGGCCTCCAGGGTCTCCTCGTCGCGGTAGAGGCCCAGGTGCCACACTTGGGCCGTGGGCACCATCTGCAGGATGCCGTCCACCATGCCCAGGCCGGCGCGCAGGATGGGCACGAGCCCGAGCGTCTCGCCCAGGCGGGCGCCCCGGGCGGGCTGCAGCGGGGTTTCGATGCGGGCTTCGTCGATCTGAAGGTCGCGGGCGGCCTCGTAAAACAGCAGCACGGAGAGCTTGCGGATGGCTTCCCGGAAGCGGTGCGGCGGGGTGGTCTGGTCGCGCAGTTGGGTGAGCAGGTCCTCGATCAGCGGGTGGTCGAGACAGACGATCTCCACCGAGGCTCCTTTCGTGGTCCACGCTCGCGTTGGTTGTCGGGTTGGGTATGGCGGACCTCCCCATCATAGCCCGAGCGCGCGCCGCGGCGCAAGCGGCCTCAGAGCGTCAACGGGTCGAAGCCCACCGTCGAGGAGACCACGAACGCGTCGCCTTCGGGGTCGATCAGGTAGGCCACGTCCAGCCGGAAGGCCCTGGGCGTGCCGATACCCACCCCCCAGCTCCAGCGCGGGCCGTCGGTGCCGACGCGCAGCGCGAACAGGTTGATCAGGCGCACCTCGGCGCCCACGCGGGTGGCCTCGAAACCCGCTTCGTTGAGCGCGCCCTCGAACGAGACCGCAAACGAGTCGAAGCGCACGCTGCCCCCGGCGCGCATCGTCGGCGTGAGCCGGGCCTGCACGGTGTCGTCCTCGTAGGTGAGCGTCGTGTTGAGCGCGTCCTCCATGGCGAAGCCGAAGTGGAGCACCTCCAGCAGGCGCGCCGCGACCCCGAAGTCGACCCCGACGCCCTGGGCCGTCTTCCCGCCCGTCGACAGCGCGAGCTGCTTGAAGCCGACCCCCAGCTGGACGATCCCAACGGAAAGCGCCGTGGTCGCGCCCCAGAGCTGGCGCGTCTCGTCGAGTGCCCCCCGGCGCTGGCGCGCGCCCCAGCCGGCCACGGCCAGCCCTTCCAACTGCACGCTGCCCGCGCCGAACCAGAACCCGTCCAGCGGCGTGGTCGAAAGCGGTTGCCAGCCGCCGACGAGCTGCACGACCTGCGGCAGCGCCACCAGGCGCGCGGGGTTCCAGTGGGCGGCCGTGGGGTCGTCGGCGATGGCGCCGAACGCCCCGCCCAGGCCCAGCGCCGGCGCGCCCGGGCCGGGGTCGAGGAACGATGCGGCGGGCGCAAACGTCGAACAGAACCCAAGCAGCAGGCAAGCGGCCAAAACCGTGCGGGCGGTCATCCGTCCCCCTTCCTCGGAGGCGCAGTATAGCCCACGGCGTTGGGCGCGTGCCAGAGCCGGTTTTCGTCGCCGAGGGGACGCCGGGGGCGTGCCGGGGGTGCGCCGGTCCGTTCTTGCAAAAAATTGGGGCGAGTGCTATAGTGAGTGGGCCTGACAGAAAAGCGTTAAGCGCGAACGTCAGGCCGTTTTCGACATCGGGACGTGGCGCAGCATGGAAGCGCGCTTGCATGGGGTGCAAGAGGTCGCTGGTTCAAATCCAGTCGTCCCGACCAAAGCACGTAGCGTCACACCAAACTTTCCATTCTAAGGCACATCCACGCGCCAAGGATGGGGTCGGTTTGCCTCGCTGCGGGCGCTTATCAGTCAAGGGGAGGGACCCCAGTGGCCAAGCTTACCTTTCTCGGGCAATCGGGTTTCTACGTCGAGGGCGACGCGCACAAGGTCTTGATCGACCCGTTCCTGACCAGCAACCCGCTGGCGCAGGCGGCGGGCCTGAAGCCGGACGGGTTCGAGCCCGACGGCATCGTGCTGAGCCACGGGCACTTCGACCACATCGAGGACGCCGTGCCGATCGCCAAGCGCACCGGCGCAATCGTGGTGGGCTCGTTCGAGCTGGCCGACTACTGTCAGGCACAGGGCGCGCCGCAGGCCTTCAGGATGAACCCCGGCGGCGCCCACCGCTTCCCCTTTGGGGAGGTGCGCCTGACCAAGGCGTTTCACAGCTCGAGCCACGACGGGACGTACCTGGGCGCGGCTTGCGGGATCGTGCTCACGACCGACGACGGGCTCACGCTCTACCACGCCGGCGACACCGAGCTGTTCGGCGACATGGCGCTCATCGGCCGGCTCTACCGGCCCAAAGTGGCCATCCTGCCGATCGGAAGCGTGTTCACGATGTGCCCCGAGCAGGCGCTCGAGGCCGTCAAGCTGATCGAACCCGAGGTCGTGATCCCGATACACTACGATACGTTCCCGCCCATCGCGCAGGACGCGGGCGCGTTCAAGCGAAAAGTCGAAGCCGAGACGCAGGCCAAAGTGGCCGTGCTGGAGCCGGGCCAGGCCTGGTCCAGCTAGGCCGAGAGGGCACAGAGGGTGAGAGGGCAGGTGATCCAAACGACAGTCTCCATTCAACCGTTTGTTTATAATGTATAATTCGGGCGAACCAGCCGGTCGTGGGCGCGATCGTACCGGTCTCACATTTCCAGAGAGGGGGATGACATGGCGAAGCAGTTGACCTCGGCGCGGGCGCCGGAGCGGGCGCAGCAGAGCACCGCCGAGTTCTTTGGGGGGGATGACCTGAGGGCGCGCTGCTTTTTGGACAAGTACGCGCTGCGCCAGAAGGACGGCACGCTGGTCGAGCGCACCCCGGCCGAGATGTGGGCACGCATCAGCCAGGCCATGGCGTCGGTGGAGGCCGCGGACAAGCAGGACGAGTGGCAACGCAATTTTTATTGGTTATTGGATGATTTCCGCTTCGTCCCCGGCGGTCGCATCATGTTCGGCGCGGGCCAGCCGCGCAAGGCCACGCTGCTGAACTGCTACGTGCTCCCCATCGAGGAGGACTCGCTAGAGGCCATCTTCGACTGGTGCAAGCGCGCCGCGCGCACCTACAGCTACGGCGGCGGCGTGGGCACCGACATCTCGGGGCTGCGCCCGGCGGGCTCGGCCGTGAACAACTCGGCCATCCACTCCAGCGGCGCGGTCAGCTTCATGGAGTTGTTCTCGACCACGACCGGCACGATCGGCCAAGCGGGCCGGCGCGGGGCGCTCATGATCACGATCTCGATCGACCACCCGGACGTCGAGGCGTTCATCGACATCAAGAACGACCCCGAGCGCCGCAGCGTCCAGTACGCCAACGTGAGCGTGCGCATCACGGACGAGTTCATGCGCGCCGTGGAGCGAGACGAGCCGTTCACGCTCCGCTTCGAAAACGCGGTGGCGGGCAAGGTCGAAAAAACCGTGCGCGCCCGCAAACTTTGGGATCAATTGATCCGCAACGCGCGCGACAGCGCCGAGCCGGGCCTGATCTTCTGGGACAACGTCAAGCGGGAGTCCACCACCGAGTACAACGGCATGGAGGTCATCACGACCAACCCGTGCTCCGAGATCCCGCTGGAGCCCTACGGCTGCTGCTGCCTGGGCAACGTCAACCTGTCGCGCTTCGTCGAGGGCGCGTTTGCCAAAGAGGCCAAGGTCGACTGGCCCCAACTGGAACGGGCGCTGGGCTACGCCGTGCGCTTTCTGGACAACGTGCTGGACTACAACGCCGACAAGCACCCGTTGGAGGAGCAGCGGGAGGCCAGCCTGCGCTCGCGCCGGATCGGCGTGGGCTTCACGGGGCTGGGCGACATGCTGGTCAAGCTCGGCTGCAAGTACGACACCGACGAGGCCGTCTCGCTGGTGGACCAGATGTTCGAGCGGATCAAAAACCGCATCCACCAGGCCAGCACGGAGCTGGCCGCGGAGAAGGGGACGTTCCCGGCCTTCGACGCCGAGCGGCACCTGAGCCGCCCCTTCATCGGGCGGCTTGCCCCCGAGGTGCGCGGGCGCATCGAGGCACACGGCCTGCGCAACGCCGCGCTCATCACCGTGCCGCCCGTGGGCTCGGGCTCGGTGCTGGCGGGCTGTTCCAGCGGCGTCGAGCCCATCTTTAGCCTGAGCTACGTGCGCCGCTCCAAGTCGCTGTCCAAGGGCGAGTTCAAGGTCTACCACCCGCTGGTGAAGGAGTACTTCGACTTCAAGCGGGCGCAGGGCGAGGGGCTGGAGGGCGAGGACCAGCTGCCCGACCTGTTCGTGACCGCGCACGACATCCGGCCCGAGATGCGCGTCAAGATGCAGGCCGCCATCCAGAAGCACGTGGACCATGCCATCTCCTCGACCATCAACTTGGCGCGCGACACCACGGTCGAGCGCGTCAAGGAGATCTACTTCGAGGCCTGGAAGCACGGGCTCAAGGGCGTGACCGTCTACCGCGAGGGCTCGCGCGAGGGCATCCTGCTCACCCACGAGGAGGCCAAGCGCCAGAGCGAGGACAAGGCCAAGGCCGAGGGCGAACAGGCCCAGCGCAACGTGCGCGCCCCGCGCCCGCGGCCCAAGGTGGTCAAGGGCCGCACCTACCGCATGAAGACCGAGCTGGGCAGCGTCTACATCACGGTCAACGAGGACGAGGCCGGTCCCTCCGAGGTGTTCCTGCAGGGCTTGGGCAAGTCGGGCTCGGCCACGGCCGCCTTCAGCGAGGCCATGGGCCGGCTGCTCTCGCTGGCGCTGCGCAGCGGGGTCAAGACCCACGCCATCGTGGACCAGCTCAGCCTGATCCGTGGCTCGCGCCCCGTGTTCCAGGAGGACGGCACGGTCGTGTTCTCGGTCCCCGACGCCGTGGCCAAGGCGCTGGGCGACTACCTCAAGGGCGGCGAGCAGCTCCCGCTGCTCAAGGGCGAGAAGGCCAAGGACCTGCAGCCCGAGTCCAACGGCCACGACGCCAAGCGCAGCTCCGAGCTGTGCCCGAGCTGCGGCGGCGTGCTGTTTTTCACCAACGGCTGTTTCTTTTGCAGAGACTGCGGCTTTTCGCAGTGTGACTGATTAAGACGTAGGGAACCGGGGAGCGGAGAGGGGGGAACTTTTCTGGTCCCCGGTTTTCCTTTCCAGTAATGTAATCTGTAGCTATAATCAGGATAAAAGGAAAACAATTCAAATAAAAATGAAGTGAAAGAAGGGGTCAGAGTTGAATTCATTATCGAAAGGAGGTGTCATATGGGACCTCTTGATCTTAACAAGATCCACATCTCGTTGGCAGTAGAGTTGAAGATCCTCCGAAGATTCGTGGCTGAGGAATTGAGCTCGATAAGGGAGTTCGATGTTTTTCGCCGAAGACTGTTAGAAGAAGAGCTCAACAAAGACAAATCGAAAAAGGACTGGGGGTCATGTGGCGATCATCCTTCCACAGATCAGCACCACACAACCCCCCTCAAAGAGATGGTACCGTACAATCCCGTTTGGGACTGTGATGAGTAAACCACTCTTTCATCTCCCTCTCAGTACTGTCAGGTGCTGAGAGGGAGATTCCTTTATCTTATCTACTGGATGTACTCGACCTCGCGTTTGGATAGCTTAGTCTATAGGGGGCTTTGATCCATGTCAATGCTAACCTCCGTCACCTCAGAAGATGTTGGCTCTCCAGTGTAATTAGGGAACTCTTCAGAGTTAAACAGGATTTCTAAGCAAGAAAGTTATTCACTATTCATTTACGAACCTGATTAACGAGAAGCGTAAAGTGAAATACGCTTTGAGACTTACAAAATGGAGCAACGCATATCACGCAGTCCTTCGAGCGTTTCCTCGGCCAATTGATCGAGCTAACCGGCGGTGGCATCCTCTTCCAGTTGTCGATCCTAAACGCCCGCGTCGAACTCGGAAAGCCAAGCACGAAACGCATCCAACTCCTGCGTGGAAAGCTGACGTACCGCTTCCTGGAACTCTTGAATCGTGCCCATGAAGACATTTCAATGAGCGCTCTGCTCCCCGTGCAACGCGCATTTCAGTCGGGCGCGTCTTGAGGAGTTGCGTCTCGTTCAAGCGGTTTTCGGAAGTACACGACGCGCTCAGTTTCCTCAAACCCCAATGCCCCGTGCATCGCATGACTGACGACGTTTTCGAGTTCGGCGTCCGAGGCAAGCTCCCGGCAGCCCGCTTGCGCGGTCCACGCCTCGACGGCCGCCACCAGCGCGCGGGCGACGCCGCGTCGCCGGGAGTCGGGTGAGACGTAGATGCCCTCCAGAAACCCCACCGGTGACCTTTCGGTCCCGTTGACGTGGTCGTGCCGAATCGACGCCTCGGCAAACCCCAACGCTTGGCCAGCATCGTCGTGGGCCAAAAACGCGACGTAACGCTCGGGCTCGGCGCACCACGCTGCCATCTCCGCTCGATGTTCTTCACGGGAATAGTGCGGCCAAAGCGCCGCGCGCAGCGCGAGCCAGCCGCGTTCGTTGGGGGAGTGGCAACGTTTGATCATGAATTCAAGAGTGCCAAACAACGGATGGCAGATATGCACCAGTTTGCTTAGTCGTCGCTTTGCGACAGTTTCAAGACCAAGAGCGCTTCTTCAGCGTTTTCGGCGAAGGCCCGAATGCGGTTCGTGCTGGATTCGATTAGTTTTGCGACCCGTTGTGTCCCTGCATTGCCTACCGAAAGCCAGATGATCTTCGGTGGTGGGCCCGTTGTGAATGCCCGTTGACGGAAGTCGTTGTCTTTGGAAATGATGACAAAACCATGCTGTTTTGCGTATTCCACAATCGCGGAGTCGCTCGCTCCGCGTAAATTAACTTCGTCGATATGTACCGAACTCGGAAACTCAACTTCCGAAAGTCTCACAAGCCTCGGGCTGAGGTTCTCGTCGAAAAGAAGCTTCACTCGTTTGTGGAAACGGCCAGCATTCGCTCGCGTGCAGCCGCAAACGCCAGCGCTGCTTTGATGTCTTCCCGTGAGAGACTGGGGAAATCGCGCAGGATATCGTCTTCGGACATCTCACCGGCAAGGTATTCGAGAATGTCGTACACGGTAATCCGCGTTCCGCGAATGCAAGGCTTCCCACTGCGGACATCGGGATCAATGCTGATGCGGTCCTGAAAGGTCATGAGATGATGGTAGCACCCTTGGTACAATGGGACAAGATCGTGCTATGTGAAACGCCACAGTAGCTACGCCAAACAATGCATGACTCACCCCTTAATGGTTCGATTCAAGCTGCAATCCCTTCTACGATCAAATGCCGAACGTCGGTTCGTTGGCCGGCGTGTTCAAAGGTCATGGTGCAGACGTTGCCCTCGTCGTCAAGATCGAGAATCGTGTTTTCGTCCAAGTCTTTGGACTCGACAATGTCGCTGGCGTGAAACTCGATGTACAGCGTGTCCGTGTCTTCGAAGTAGCTCACTTTCATGGCTTGAATCCTCTATCAAAGAAAGCGTTGTGGACGGTTTCACCATCCGCCAGCAGGATTACACGAAGATATCGCCCTTCCATCTCCTCGATTCTAGCCCATCGCCTGATGCGGCCGTCAGTTTGAATGTACTCTCGTTCAGGGTGCTGAATGACACGTTGAATCCACTCGTCAGGGATAGGCGTTGAGCGTGCGGGAGAGGGTGGGCACGCTTTCCTGTACCGTAGCGCCTGGAGCGTTTTAGCCTCTTTGAGCAGCATCAGTCCCAACAACATTGACTTCACGTGCCGCCAGACATAGCCTTGAAACTGCTGCTGGAGTTCTTCCAGTTGCCGCATGGTATCCCCCTTCTTACTTGGCCTTTGAAGGTCACGATACCATGCGTTTCCTCCCGTGAAAGACTTGTGTCCACCTTGGATGAAACGCACTGCTCCATCCGTAGAATACCCCCCATGATCGTCATCAAAGTTGGGGGCGGGAAGGGGATCGACTACGACCTGATCTGTCGGGACTTGGCGACCTTTGACAAGCCGTTCGTGCTGGTCCACGGCGGGTCGGGGCTGCTGAACGAGGTATCCGAAAAACTCGGGCACCCGCCTCGGTTTGTGACCTCGGTGTCGGGGCACGAGAGCCGCTTCACCGACCGGCGCACGCTGGAGCTTTTTAACATGGTCTACGCCGGCCACATGAACAAGATGCTGGTCGAAAAGCTGCAAGCGCTGGGCGTGAACGCGGTCGGGCTCACGGGGTTGGACGGCCGGCTGGTGCAGGGGCGGCGCAAGGCAGCGCTCAAGGTCGTGGAGGACGGCAAGAAGATGGTCCTGCGCGGCGACCACAGCGGCGTGATCGAGCGGGTCAACACGGACCTACTCAAACTCCTGCTCGACGGCGGCTACGTCCCCGTGCTCACCCCGCCGGCCATCAGCCACGAGGGCGTGGCCATCAACGTGGACGGCGACCGCTTCGCGGGCCAGATCGCCGTCGCGCTCAAAGCCGAGGCGCTGCTGCTGCTCTCCAACGTGCCGGGGCTCTTGAAGGACTTTCCAGATGAATCCTCGCTCGTCTCAAACATCCCCTACGACCAGATCGATCAGTTCATGAACGAGGTCGCGCAGGGGCGCATGAAGAAGAAGGTCATGGGCGCCAAGGAGTCGCTCGACGGCGGCGTGGGCCGCGTGGTCTTGGGCGACGCGCGCCTGGATCAGCCCGTCACCCGCGCGCTGGAGGGCGCGGGGACCGTGGTGGGTTAGGTCGAATCCGAAGCGCCGTCGAGCCGCTCGGCCTTGCGCGCCTCGTAGCGCTGGCGGGCGAGCTGCGGCAAGCCCCGCACCAAATCGAACAGCGCCAGCACGCCGCCGCGCAGCAGCACGCGCAGCGACTTGAGCGGGCCGGGCTTGGGCGGTTCGGCGCGGTCGCGTTCGAGCTGGGGCGTTTCCTCCCGGTTCTCCAGGAATCCTTCGAGCAAGTCAGGATCGTTCCAGTCGAGCCGGAAGGCGACCCTGCCCTTGGGGTTGAGGACGTAGACGCTGTTGGGCAGCCCGCCGAGGCGCTGGTGGTGTGAGCCGTCGAGACGATCGACCAGGACGGGGCGCTCTTCGCCCTCCACCCGCTTCAGCTTGCGCGCGGCGTTCCGCTTGTCTGAAAACGTCTCGTGCGCTGAGGTGCGCTCGCCCGGATGGGCCTCGCGCACGTAGAGCAGCCGGAACGCGACGTCCGGAAACTTCCCTTGCAGCGCCCGCATGCGCGGGACGCGGGCGGCGTACATCGGACAGGTCAGGCTGCCCAGCTCCAGCACGACCCACTGCCCCCGCAAATCCTTCAGCGAGACGGTGTCCCCCGCGACGTCCTCGGCTTGCAGCGGCGGAAACCGCTCCCCGGCGCGCGGGCCGGGGAACGCGTCCAGATCGAAGGCATCGAAGCGGAAGCGTCTGTAGTTGTAGTCTTGCTTGGCCATGAAACATCACACTCTATGTTGGGTTGGCCTCGATTGTAAGCACCCGCGCGCCGAATGTGAAGCGGTTCCCGCGCGCGCCGCTCTCCCCGAACCGCGACCGCGTTGACCGCCCGGCCCGCGTGCCCCAAGATGGATCCACCCGCGCAAGGAGGTTGACTTGAAACTTGGACTGCTGACCGGCTACTCCGGCGCGACCTTGCACTTGCCGCTGGAGATGATCCAAGAGGCCGAGCGGCTCGGTTACTGGGCCGTCTGGACCGCCGAGGCCTACGGCTCGGATGCCGTGGTGCCGCTGGCCTGGATCGGCGCGCGCACCGAACGCATCAAGCTGGGCACGGCCGTCATGCAGATGCCGGCGCGCACGCCGGCGGCCACGGCCATGACCGCGATGACGCTGGACCAGCTCTCTGGCGGGCGGGCGTTGCTGGGCCTGGGCGCCTCGGGCCCGCAGGTGGCCGAGGGCTGGCACGGCGTGCCCTACGGCAAGCCGCTGGTCCGGACGCGCGAGTACGTCGCGATCCTGCGCGCCATCCTCAAGCGCGAGGCGCCGCTGGAACACGACGGGGCGCACTACCAGATTCCCTACCGCGGCGACGACGCCACCGGCCTCGGCAAGCCGCTGAAGAGCATACTACACGGGCGGGCGGACCTGCCGATCTACCTGGCCGCCATCGGGCCCAAAAACGTGTCGCTGGCGGCCGAGGTCGCCGACGGTTGGCTGCCGATCTTCTTCTCGCCGCGCCACTACGACGCCGTGTTTGAACGTTCCGTGGTCGCGGGCAGAACGAAAAGCGGCGGCGACCAGCCGTTCGAGGTCGCGCCCACGGTCATGGTCGTCCTGGGCGACGACGCCCAAGCCTGCCGCGATCAAGTCAAGCCGTTCGTCGCGCTCTACGTGGGCGGCATGGGCGCCAAGGGCAAGAACTTCTACCACGACCTGGCGTGCCGCTACGGCTACCGACAAGAGGCCGAGACGATCCAGGACCTCTATCTCGCCGGC
Source organism: uncultured Thermotogae bacterium (assembly GCA_964572855.1). Lineage (GTDB taxonomy): Bacteria > Bipolaricaulota > Bipolaricaulia > RBG-16-55-9 > JAJCYT01 > CAZNGF01. The sequence continues at coordinate 27,556 of CAZNGF010000015.1, forward strand.
AAGCGGAACGAGGCCATCCGGGCCGTGCCGGACGCGCTGGTCGACGACGTCGCGCTCTGCGGCCCGCGCGAACGGCTGCGCGAGCGGCTCGCGCTCTGGCGCGAGAGCCCGGCCACGGCGCTCAACCTGTGGTGCTTCGACGTTGGCACCGTGCGGACGATGGCCGAGCTCGTGTTGTGACGTTTCCCGCTTCTTTGGTCGGGCAACCGTAGGGCCCGCTGCGCGGGCCTGGCCGGCACAGCCGGCCCTACTCGCTTGAGTTAGCCAACCAGGGCCGGCAGACGGGCTGGGGACCGGTCGGCTTTGAAGTGCCCGACCGATTACAATTCCCCCCATGGACACGTTCAAGCGACGCGCGCTCACGTTCCCGGCTCTGGTCCTCGGCTTTGCGCTCGTCTGGCTGCTCGCGCCCGTCTGGCTCGCGGTCGCCCTCCTGTTCGACGCCGTGGGGCGCCGGCGCTGGATCACGACGCGCTGGGGGCTGTTACTGTGGCTTTATGTGACCTGCGAGCTGCTCGTCGTGCTCGGCGCGCTGGGCGTCTCGTTGCTGCGGCCGTGGTTCGGGCGACGCAGCCTGCGCGCCCACCTGGGATTGCAGCTCTGGTGGGCGGTCACGCTCTACGCGGGATTTCGCCGCCTGTTCGACTTTCAGGTCGAGCTCACGGGCGCGGACGCGCTCGAGGGCGCGGGGCCGCTGATCGTGCTCGTGCGCCACGTGAGCCAGGTTGACACGCTGCTGCCGCTCGTCTACGTCTCCTACCCCAAGCGGCGCATGCTGCGCTTCGTGCTCAAGCACGAGCTGCGCCGGCTGCCGGCCTTCGACCTGGTGGGCGGCCGGCTGCCCAACCACTTCGTGCATCGCGGCACGCTGGCCAGCCGGGGGGAGCTCGAACGCGTCGCCCGCTTGGCCGAGGGGCTGGGGGAAAACGAGGGCGTGGTGATCTACCCCGAGGGCACGCGCTTCTCGGCCGAGAAGCGCGACCGGATGCTCAAGCTGATGGCCCGACGGGGCGACCCCGCGCTGCACAAACGCGCCAGCGCGTTGCGCCACGTGCTGCCGCCCCAGCTCGGCGGGACGCTGGCGCTGCTGGAGCGCGCCCCGGAGGCCGACGCCGTCGTGCTCGCGCACACGGGCCTGGAGGGGCTGCGCTCCGCGGCCGACCTGTACTCGCCCGAGATCTTGGGCCGATGCCTGCGCGTTCACCTCTGGCGCGTCCCGAGCGCCCAGGTGCCCCGCGACCACGAAGGGCTGAGCGGCTGGCTGTATGCGCAGTGGGAGGCGGTGGACGCCTGGGTCGAGGCGCAGCGCGCGCGCTAGCGCGGCACGACCCGCGCCCGCTGGTCCGCCAGGCCCATGGACAGGACGTAGGGGGCCTCGCGCTGCCGGCGCTGGAAGTCGTCCTTGGACTCGATCCCGTCCCAGCCGAGCCGCACGAGCACCTGGCCCACCGCGCCGCCCAGCGCCGTGCCGGGGCCCAGCAGGATCACCCGGTCGGGAGCGAACTCCTTCAGGCCCACCTCGAGCGCGCGCGCGAAGTCGAACGGCGCGACGACCTGGTGCCCGAGCGTGTAGCGTCTGAGCGCCTCGGGCTGCGCGCTGAACGGCTGCCAGACCGCCCCGCGCCCGTCGATGAGCGGTGCGGCCGGTGCGCGGAAAGTCTCCGGCGGAATCGAGGCGAGCGCGCGCTCGGAAACGTCCCCCAGCAGCGGCGTGTGGAAAGCCGCGTGGTTCACGAGCCGCAGCGGGAAGCGCTCTTCGACCTTCGGCAGCCGCTTGCTGAGTTCCTTCAAGCCCGCTTCGTTCCCGCCCACCACGCGGTAGCCGCCGTAGCAGATGCTGTCGTGGAGCTGGCAGCCCTCGAGCGCGTTCACCTCGGCCATGGCGCGGGCGAGCGTCTCGGCCCTTGCGGGATCGGGTCGCCACTGTTCGTCGACAACTGGGTACACGAGCTGTCCGCCCACCCCGTGCGCGGCCGTGAGCGCGCCCATCGTGTTGACCAGGTGGAACGCGCCCCGCTCGTCCAGCGCGCCGCCCAGGCCCAGCGCCGTGTACCAGCCCAGCGAGTTGCCGCAGAGGGCCGCGAGATCATACCGCTCGCGGTCGACGGCCAGGAAGTCGACCAGCGAGCAGGCGTAGATGAGCGCCGAGGCGTGCTCGCCGGCCGTGTGCGTGGCGGGCGCGAACGCGTCGGCCGCGTCCAGTGCGCTCACGGCGGGCTGTCCGCGCTCGCGGCGGAGCTGGTCGATCCGATCGATCCGGGCTTGGAACGGTCCCCCGTGGCGCTGCAGGTAGCCCAACTCCGTCTTGGTGTACGTCCCCCGTCCGGGGCAGACGATCAGCGCGTGTTCTTTTCCCACGATTCCCCTATCCTTGGGATTCCCTCTCCTCTCCAGCCATCAGCTCCAGCGCCGCGCGCACGATATCGTCGCGGCTGGGCAACACGAGGCGCGCGGCCTCGCCCAGCGGGATGAAGCTGTCCTCGGCGCTTACGCGCCGCAGACGCGGGAGCGGGTTCGCGTTTTCCACGAACGCGGTCACGAGCGCCTCGCTCTGGGAGCCCGTGCGCCGGCACTCGTCCACGATCAGCACGCGCTCGATCCCGCGCGTCGCCTGCAGCAAGGCGTCAACGTTCAGCGGCGCGAGCCAGCGCAGGTCGAGCACGCGCGCGTCGATGCCGTGTGTCTCGTGCAACACCTTGGCCGCTTGCAGCGCAAGGTGGACCCCGTTGCCGTAACTCACGATCGCCAGCTCCCGCCCGTCGCCATGAACCCCGAGCTCACCCAGCTCAACTTGCTCGTCGAGCGCGGGATAAGCTCGCTCCCAGAGCCGGTCGCCGGGCGCGTGCAAGTCGCGCGTCCCGTAGAGCGCGATCGGCTCGACGAACACGACGACGCGCTGCTGGCGGTGGGCGAGCGAAACGCAGCGGCGCAGCATCTTGACCGCGTCGGCGCCGTTGGACGGGCACGCGATGATCAAGCCCGGCACGTCGCGGAACACGGCCAAAGAATTGTCGTTGTGGAAGTGGCCGCCGAAGCCCTGCTGGTAGGCCAGCCCGGCCACGCGCACCACCATGGGGTTGGCGAACTGGCCGTCCGAGAAGAAGGAGAGCGTGGCCGCCTCGCCGCGCAACTGGTCCTGGGCGTTGTGGACGTAGGCCAGGAACTGGATCTCGGGCACCGGCAAAAAGCCGTTGTGCGCGAACCCGAGCGCTGCGCCCAGGATGCTGGTCTCGTCCAGCAGGGTGTCGAACACGCGCCGGTTGCCGAACTTCTTCTGCAGCCCGAGCGTCACGCCGTAGACCCCACCCTTCTTGGCCACGTCCTCGCCGAACACGAGCAGCTCGGGGTATTGCAGCAGGAGATCGCGCAGCGCCCAGTTGAGCAGGCGCGACATGGGCTGGGGGCGTGCCAGCTGGCGCCGCTCGGGCGCGTCGAACGCCCGGCGGCGGCGGGATTCGGTCGGCAGCGGCCTGGCCGGCGCGTCCCGCGGCGGCGGGACGATGGCGCGTTGCACCGCGCAGGCGTCGGTCAACTTGGGCCGGTCAGCCGCGCGCGCGGCCACCCGGCTCACGCGCGCCTTCAGGTTCTCGTAGAGCGCGACGACCTCGCCCGCGCGCAGGTACTCCCGCTCCAGCACGAGCCGGGCCGTGTGGAGCAGGGGATCGTCGGCCTCGGCCCTCAGGATGTCCCGCTCCGTGTGGTACATGACCTCGACGTCCGAGCCCGCGTGGCCCAGCAGCCGCACGGTGCGCATGTGGACGAAGGCGGGCTTCTGCTCTTTTCGCACGTAGGCGTCCACCGCGCGCGCGCAGCGCACGACGTCGCAGAGGTCGCGCCCGTCGCAGGCGAAATACTTCAGATCGGGGCTGTGCGACTGCGCGGCCCCGATCCAGGTCGAGGGCGTGCGCACCGAGATGCCCAAACTGTTGTCCTCGCAGATCAGCACGAGCGGCAGCGCGATCCCCAGGTGCGCGCACCAGCGCGCCGTGTTGAGCCCGGCCAGCGCGACGGCGTGGTTGACCGAGGCGTCGCCGAAGGAGCACACGACCAGGCTGTCGTACGGTAGCTTTGATTCGATCCCGAAATGCGCCGCGCGCGGCACCGAGAGCGCCGCGCCCACGGCCTTGGGCAGGTGCGAGGCGATCGTGCTGGTCTGCGGCGGCACGTTCAGTTCGACGCTGCCCCAGACTTTGTGGCGCCCGCCGGAAATCGGGTCCTCGCGGGCGGCCACCAGGCCCAGCAGCGTGTCGTAGAGCGGCGTCGCCCCCGGCACCCCCTTCGACCGCTGCAGCACGAACCCGCCGCTGCGGTAGTGCAGGAAGGCCATGTCGCTGACGCGAAAGACGTGGCCGAAGCCCGCATTGCCCTCGTGCCCGGCGCTGCCGATCGTGTAAAACCCTCGGTTTTGAGCGCGCAGTTCGCGTGCGGCCAGGTCGAGCGCCCGGCTCATGAACATGGATTCGAACAGGTCGAGCACGTCCTCGCGGCTCAGGCCCGCTTCCTGGGGCGAGACGCGGCTGGCGAGGCTCGGGAGCTCGCCGCTTCGGACGCGCTCGACGAACTGGGCATCGACGGCTTTGGCGCGGTTGTGATCGATCATGCGGTGGTCTCCAGGGAGGCGATTGTAACGGGTGAAGGGCCGGTTGGCCGTGGTTCAACGGACGAAAGCGATCGCCGGCAGCGGAGGGCAAACGCTGCGTGGGGGCCCACGGCCGTGCGTCCCTACGTCGCTTGGGGAAAGGGGAAACGCAGAGACGGGCCAAGGGGATCGGCCCGCCTCTGCGCAGGAGGTTCGAAGGTGCTCAAATGTCGTTCATTACGGCAGGGCGGCGAAGAAGGCGCGCCCGCCGCGCATCAGGGTCAGCACGACCCGGTCGTCATCTTGCAGTTGGCCGGCGAGTTCGTTCCACGCGGCCGCCGAGCTCACGCGCTGGCGGTTGACCTCCAGCAGCACGTCGCCCTGCTGCGGGCGCGGCTGGGCCTGCGCGGCCCGGCTGCCGGGCTCGACGCCCGCGATCACGAGGCCCTCGTCGACCGGGAGGTCCATCTGTTCGGCCATGTCCGGGGTCAGCGTCTGCAGCCGGAGCCCGAACTTCTCGACCGGCTCGTCCGTCTGCGTCGGCGCGTTTGAGACCTCGCCGTCGGCGGGGCGCTGGCCCAGCGTGACCTCGAGCTGGAGCGGCTGGCCATCCCGCACCACCGAGAGCGTCACGGTCTCGCCCACCGCGCGGAACATGATGGCCTCCTGTAGCGCGCTCACGTCGCCGACCGCGGCCTCGTTCACGCGGGTGATCACGTCGCCCCGCTGCAGCACGTCCTCGGCGGGCGCGCCCCGGATCACGTCGCTCACCAGCACGCCCTGGCCGGTAGAAACGCCGAATTGCTGTGCCAAGTTCTGGTCCACGTCCTGGATGTAGACGCCCAGCCAGGCACGGGTGACCCGCCCGTCGCGCACGAGCTGGCCCAGCACGCGCTCGACCTCGTTCACGCTGATGGCGAAGTTCAAGCCTTCCGCGTCCGAGGCGATCAGCGTGTTCATCCCGACCACGCGGCCGCGGGCGTCCACCAGCGGGCCGCCCGAGTTGCCGGGGTTGATGGCCGCGTCCGTCTGGATCAGCGAGCGGAAGGTGCCCGCGCCCTGCGGGTTGTTCACCTGGCGGCCCAGCGCGCTCACGATGCCGGAGGTGACCGTGTGGCTCAGCCCCAGCGGGTTGCCGATGGCCACCACCCAGTCGCCGATCTCGAGCCCGTCGGAGTCGCCCAGCGGGACCGTGGGCACCTCTCGGTCCTTGAAGTCGTGCACGCGCACGACGGCTACGTCGATGCGGGCGTCGGAGCCGATCACCTCGCCGGTGAACTCCCAGCCCTGCTGGGTCGTGATGCGGATCTGATCCGCCCCGTCCACCACGTGGTGGTTGGTCAGCAGCAGCGTCTGGCCCTCGAAGTCGATGAAGAAGCCCGAGCCCACACCCTGGGTCTGGCGCTCTTGGTCGAAGCGCTCGTTGAACTGGTCGAACAGGTCGTTCAGCGGCGAGTTGGGGTCGTTGAAGTAAAAGCGCATGTTTCCGCCAAACGGGCTGCGCTGGCGCACGGTGCGCGTGACGTCGATCTGGACCACGGCCGGCGCGGCACCCCGGATGGCGGACTTGACCGCGCTCTGGCCCGAGGCCGCGATCAGGTTTTGCACGGTTTCGTCGCTCAGTTGCGACAGGTCCAGCGAGCCGACCGTCTCCATGGTCTGGCTCGCGCTCTGCGGCTGTGCGGGCTGGGCCACCCCCAGCGAGGCGAGCCCGCCGGCCAGCGTCCACAGCAGGCCGCCGAACAGGATCAGCGCGAGCGTCGTCATCAGAATCCTTTGCTTCATAGCCTCCTCCTTTCGTGCGCGTCCATCAGGGAGGGCCCTCCAGCGGGCTTAGGGGGAAGGATCCGCTGGAGGGCCGCTTTGTTGCTCGGGCGCATTTGGGGTTCGTTCATGTGCCCCCAGTATAGGGGGCCAACCTTAAGCCAGGGTTAACCCGAGATTAAAATCCGCTAATCTCGAGAAAAAGCCGACTGGGCAGGCGATGGCGGCGTCGGCGCGTTGGCCCGGCGGGGGAGGGTGACGCGGAAACGCGTGCCCGCGTTCGGCCGGCTGTCGACGTCGATCGCGCCGCCGTGGGCCAGCGCGATCGAGTGCGCGATCGAGAGCCCCAACCCCGTGCCGCCCAGCGCGCGGGAGCGGGCTTTGTCCACGCGGTAGAAGCGCTCGAACAGGTGCGGCAGATGCGCCTCGGGGATGCCGGGGCCGGTGTCGACCACCTCGAGCCACGCGCCGTCGTCGTCCGCGCCCGAGGCGAGCCGGACGCGCCCGCCCTCGGGCGTGTACTTGACCGCGTTTTCGACCAGGATGAAGGCGAGCTGCTCCAACAGCTCGGGGTCGCCGCGGGTCGCGGCGGGTCCGAGCTCCTCAAGCGCGAGGTGGAGCCCCTTTTCCCCGGCCAACGTGCCGAGCTTGTCGATCACGCGGCGGCCCACGGCGTCGAGCCCGACGTCGCCCCACTGCACGGGCAGCTCACCCGCGTCGCTCTGGGCCAGAAACAGCAGCCGCTCGGCCATGCGGCTCAGGCGCTGGGTCTCGTCCAGCGCGCTTTCGAGCGCGTCGCGGTACTCTTCGGGGCTGCGCCCGCGCCGCAGCGCGACCTCGAGCTCGGCCCGCATGGCCGCCAGCGGCGTGCGCAGCTCGTGCGAGGCGTCGCCGATGAAGCGTTGCTGGTTGCGGAACGAGCGTTCCAGTCGGTCGAACAGGTCGTTGAGCGTGGTGGCCAGCCGGCCCAGCTCGTCGTCGGGCTTGGCCACCGGCAGGCGGCGGTTGAGGTTGCGGCTCGAGATCTCGCGGGCGCCGGCGTTCATGTGGGAGAGCGGCTTCAAAAGCCGGTCGGCCAAAAACACCCCGCCCAGGCTCGTGACCGCGAGGGTCAGCGGGACGATGATCCAGAGCCAGAAGCGGAGCTGGCGCATGGTCTCCTGCACGCCCCGCAGCGGCACGGCCACCTGCAGCCAGCCCACCACGGGCCCGTTCCCCAGGAAGCGGTAGGGCTGGGTGGAAAGCCGGAGCTGCGCGCCCTGCCACGCGACGTCCTCGATGCGCCCCCCCCCCTGCAGCGCGGCCCGTTGGGCGTCCTCCCCCAGCGGGAGGGCCGCGCCGCTCAGGTTCTCCGAGCGCAGCAGCACCTGACCCGAGAGCAGCACGACCTGATAGAAGACCTCCTCGCGCACCGGGAACTCGTCGGGCTCAAACAGGTCGAGCGAGGAGAACGTGATGCGCCCGCCCAGGCGGCTGGCCACGATCTCGGCCGTGGCCGCCAGCCCCGAGTCCAGCTCGCGGGCCTGGTTGATCTGGATGGCCTGGTAGAGCGCGACGGCGAAGGCCAGCAGGATCACGCCCAGCACGGCCACGTACCAGAGCGTGAGTCGCAGGCGCAGCGAGCTCGGGATGAACTTAATCCGCCTCGTCCCGGAGGACATAGCCCACCCCCCGCACGGTGTGCAACAGCTTGCGCTCGGACCCCTTATCAATTTTTTCGCGCAGGTGGTGGACGTAGACGTCGATGACGTTGGTGAGCGTGTCGAACTCGCCCCAGACGCGCTCGCTCAGCAGCGTGCGGCTCAGCACGCGGTTCGGGTTGCGCATGAAGTACTCCAGCAGCGCGAACTCCTTGGGCGAGAGCTCGATGGGCTCGCCCGCGCGCTGGGCCGTGCGCGTGGCGGGGTCGAGCTCGAGGTCGGCCACCCGCAGCGGCTTGAGCTCGGGGACGGCGCTGCCGCGGCGCAGCAGCGCCCGCACGCGCGCCAGCAGCTCCTCGAAGGCAAATGGTTTGGTCAGGTAGTCGTCCGCGCCGCTGTCCAGGCCGCGCACGCGGTCCCCCACGGCGTCCTTGGCGGTCAGCAGCAGCACGGGTGTGCTCTTCCCCTCGGCCCGCAGCGTACGCAGCACGTCCACCCCGGGCAGACCCGGCAGCATCCAGTCCAGCACGACCAGGTCGTAGTCGGCCGCGCGCGCTTGCGCGAGCGCCGCCTCGCCGTCGTGGGCCACGTCGACGGCGTATTGCTCTTCCTGAAGCCCCTTTTGCAGGGCCTTGGCCATTTTGGGCTCGTCCTCGACGACCAGGATGCGCATACGAGCTCCTCGTGCGATTCGAATCCCTCCAAGCATCCGCCTGCGAGGGGGGCGATTCAAGCTTGAGGGGCGCGAGCACGCGCCGAGCCATTCAAGGGCGGTAGCAACTGAGGGGGAAGCGCGCGGCGGGTCCTGTCTGCTACGCCTTGAGCACCTCGAGTCCGGGCAGCGTCCCCCGGCCCACGAACTCGACCGAGGCGCCCCCGCCGGTGGAGACGTAGACGCGCTCGCTCTCGATCCCGGCGCGCGCGAAGGCCGCACCGGTCTCGCCGCCGCCGATGACGGCAAACGCCCCGGAGTCGGCCACGGCACGCGCCAGCTCGAGCGTGCCCTTGTCGAAGGGCGCAAACTCGAACGCGCCCATGGGGCCGGCCCAGAACACCGTTTCGGCCCCCTGCAGCCGGCGCCGGAAGTCGCGGGCCGTCTCGGGCCCGATGTCGAAGCCGGCCAGGTCGTCCGGGATGCGGTCGGCACGCGTGATGGCCGGGCGGACGCCTTCCTCGAGTCGCTCGGCCGCCTGCACGTCCGAAGGGAGCACGACCGTCGCGCCGCGCTCGTAGGCCGCCTTGACGAAGCGCTTGGCTTCTTCCATCAGGTCGTCGGCCACGATCGATCGTCCCACCGAGGCGCCGCGCGCGGCCAGGAAGGTGAAGGCCACGCCGCCGCCGATCAAAAAGGTGTCCACGCGGCCCAGAAGGTCGAACAGGCCGCCGACCTTTTCTTCCGCTTTCTTGCCGCCCACCAGGGCCACGAACGGGTGCGCGGGGTCGTCTATCAGCTTGCCCAACTGCTCGACCTCTTGCTGGATCAGCAGTCCCGCCGCCGAGGGCAGGTGTTGCGTGACCGCGTGCGTCGAGGCGTGCGCGCGGTGCACGCTGCCGAAGGCGTCCTGCACGAACAGGTCGAACGGCTCGGCCAGTTGGCGGGCGAACTCGGGGTCGTCCTGCTTCTCGCCGGGGTGGAAGCGCAGGTTTTCGAGCAGCGCGACCTCGCCCGGCTCCATCGAGCGAACCGCCGCGGCCACCTCGTCCCCGACGCAGTCGGGCAGCGCTTGGACGGACTGGCCGAGTAGCTTGCCCAAGCGCTCGGCCACGGGCGCCAGGCGCAACCGGTCGTCGACGCCCTTGGGCCGGCCCAGGTGCGAGCAGAGCGCCACGGTCGCGCCCCGGTCCAGCAGCTCTCGCACGGTGGGCAGCGAAGCGCGCACGCGCCCGTCGTCGAGCACGGCCCCGTCTTGTAGCGGGACGTTGAAGTCGACGCGCACCAGGACGCGCTTGTCGCGCACGTCCATGTCCTGCAGGCGGCGCAATGAGTCGGGCGTCAAGAGGTCCTCCCGTAACTGTCTTGGACGGAGCGCTTAGGAGATGAACTTCTTGAAGTCGGAGATGTTCATCTCGCCCTCGACGAACTGGGCGAACTCCTGGGTCTTCTCCTCGCCGCCCTCCTCCTCGTCCTCGGGCAGGTCGATGGCCGCGTTGTCGAACACCTCGTCGGCCACGAAGATCGGGCACTCGGTGCGCACCGCCAGCGCGACCGAGTCGGAGGGGCGGGCGTCGATCTCGTGCACGACGTCGTCGAGGTCGCGCATGTAGATCGTGGCGTAATAAACGGAATCATGAAGGCTGTCGATGACGATCTTTTCGAGCTCGCCGCCCAGCGAGGCGATCAGGTTCTTGAGCAGGTCGTGGGTCAGCGGGCGGGGGAACTCCTTCTCTTGAAGTCCGTAGGCGATGGCCGTCGCTTCCGGGTTGCCGATCCACACCGGGACGACCTTCCCGGTCTCCGCATCTTGCAGGAGGACCACCGGGGTCTTTTGGACGTAGTCCATCAACAACGCCTTGACTTCCACTTTGCGCATGGGGAAGGACCTCCTTCGCGCAGGTTCAGGGGCCATTATCTGAGGGGGCCAGGGCGCTTGTCAAGTCGCTTTGTCCCGCTTTGCCCGTTCGCGTTCGGGCCTCCGGGGGCGGCGAGGCCGTTGGGCACCCTTGTGTCGCGGGCCGCGCCCCGTTCATGAAAAACGCGTGAAACGGTCGTGCTCCCCGCTCAAAGCCGGTCGAGCCACTCGGCCTCGATGCGCTCGAGCTCGTCCTCGTCGAGCCCGAAGTAGTGGCCGACCTCGTGCAGCACGGTTTGCTGGATCTGGCGGCGCACCTCGTCCCGGTTCCGGCAGATGGATTCGATGTTGCGCTGGTAGAGCGTGATTACGTCGGGCTGCATCACGGTCTGCCACACCGTGCGCTCCGGCAGCGGGACGCCCTGGTAGAGCCCGAGCAGCATCGAACCGAACTCGGTCTGGACCTCGGGGTCGGGCACGTCCTCCACGACAAACAGCACGTTGTCGATGCGGTCGCCGAAAAACGGGGGAAGCGAATCCACCGTCTCGGCCATCCAGCGCTCGAACGTCTCGCGGCCGACGCGGGCGGCCATCAGCCTTCCGGCTCCGGGGCGGCTTCGACGTGGCCGCAGGCCTTGTTGGTGCAGGCCAATTGGTCGTCCTGGGCCACCAGCACGCCCTCGTCGCAATCGGGGCAGGGTTTGATCGGCTCGGCGTTGGTCGTGAAAGTGCAGGCCGGGTACTGGCTGCAGCCCCAGAAGCGCTGGCGTCGTTTCTTGGAAAAACGTTCGATCATGGGGCTGCCGCACAGCGGGCAGGGGGCTTCGGCCCGGACGGGCTCGGTGGTCTTGCACTGCGGGTAGCGCGTGCAGCCCCAGAAGCGCCCGTAGGGCCCCTGTTTGATGGCCATGTCCGCGCCGCAGTTGGGGCACGGGCGCGTCTCCTGCAGAGCGTCCTCCTGGTGGCGCGCCTTGAGCCGTGCCTGCACCTTGACGTGCTTGGGTTCGTATTCGTAGTCGACGTCCTCGGGGAAGTCCACCGTCGTCTTGCACTCCGGGTACTTGGAGCAGCCCAAAAAACGGCTCCCCTTCCAGAAGCGCACCTCCATGGGCGCGCCGCAGTTGGGGCAGTCGTAGTCGGTCAGCACGCGGAAGGCCAGCTTGCCCTCGTTGATGGCGGCCTGGACCTTGTCGAGCCGCTGCGAGAGCGGCTGGTAGAACTCGTTCAGGGCCTCGGCGCGCGTGAGCTCGCCGTCGGCGATCCTGTCCAGGTCCTGCTCCATCTGTGCCGTGAAGTCTGTCTGGACCGTGATCGGGAAGTAGTCCTTCAGGAAGTCGGTCGTGATGAAGCCGAGCAGCGTGGGTTGCAGGCTGCCCTTTTCCTTCACGACGTAGTTGCGGTCCTGGATGGTCGAGACGATCGCGGCGTAGGTGCTGGGCCGGCCGATGCCGTTGGCCTCCATCTCCTTGATGATGCTGGCCTCGCTGAAGCGTTTGGGCGGCTCGGTGAACTTCTGCTCGCCCTCGGCGCGTTGGAGGTGCAGCAGCTGGCCCTCGCTCAAGGCGGGCAGCTGCACGTCCTCGTCGGAGAGCGGCGGGAGCGGCAGCACCTTCATGAAGCCGTCGAAGCTGCAGCGGCTGCCCGAGGCGCGGAACTCGTAGTCCCCGGCGGTGACCTTGAGCTTGGTGCGCTCGTACTGGGCGTCGGCCATTTGCGTGGCCATGAAGCGGCGCCAGACGAGGTCGTAGAGCTTGAACTGGTCCTTCTCTAAGTATTGCTTGACCGAGTCGGGGGTGTAGTCCGGGTGCGTGGGGCGGATGGCCTCGTGGGCGTCCTGGCTCTTTTTCTTGTTCTTGAAGAACTTGGCTTCGGGCGAGAGGTACTTGTCGCCGTATTGCGCTTTGAGGTACTCGCGCGCCGGTTCGACGGCCTGCGGCGAGAGGCGCACCGAATCCGTGCGCATGTAGGTGATCAGGCCCTCGGGGCCGTCCCCGAGCTCGATCCCCTCGTAGAGCTGCTGGGCCACGCGCATGGTGCGCTTGGGCGTGAAGCTCAGCTGCGAGGAGGCCGTCTGCTGCAGCGTGCTCGTGATGAAGGGCGTGGGCGGCGTGCGCCGCTGCGTGCTCCTTTTGACCTCCGCGACCTCGAAGGCCGCCGCCTCGAGCTCGGCGATGGCGCGGTCGGCCTCGCCCTTGTTCGGGACGTTTGGCTTCTTGCCCGCCACGCGCGTGAGCTGGGATCGGAAAGCCTCGGCCTCGGCTTGATCGCTCAGGTGGGCGTACAGGTTCCAGTACTCCTCGGGCACGAACGCCTGGATCTCGAGCTCGCGCTCGCAGATGACGCGAAGCGCCACGGACTGCACGCGCCCGGCCGACAACCCTTCGAACTTGCTGCCCGCCAGCACCTTGGACAGCAGCGGGCTCACCAGGTAGCCCACCAGCCGATCCAGCACGCGCCGTGCGCGCTGGGCCTCGACCTTCTGGAAGTCGATCTCGCCGGGCGCCTGGATGGCCTGCTGGATCACCGACTTGGTGATCTCGTTGAACACGACCCGCTGGTAGGGCTTGTCCTCGCCCCGCTTGCGCAGCGTCTCGTAGAGGTCGAAGGCGATGGCCTCGCCCTCGCGGTCGTTGTCGGTGGCCAGCACGATGACGTCGGCGTCCTTGACGGCCTGGCGCAGCAGCTTGGCCTGCTTCTGGTTCGTGACCTCGAACTTGGCCTCGAAGTCGCGCTCCACGTCGACCCCCAGCTCCTTGGTCGGCAGGTCGCGGATGTGGCCCATCGAGGAGAGCACCTTGTAGCCCTTGCCCAGGTACTGCTCGATCGTGCGCGCCTTGGAGGGGGATTCCACAATGACCAGATGGTTCATGTCACTCGTCCTTATCGTCTAGATTCATTAAAACACACAACGTTCATACCCTCGTGTTTGCGTGATTATAGGACGGCGCCCCGGAGGTCGCAACAACGGGTATCCGATAACCGGCTCTGGGTCGGCTTGTTCGTCGTCGACGTGGGGCCCGAGCGCGACGTTGACGTGCGGCGCGCCACTGGGGTGAAGGCCACTCTGGCATCCGACTTGGCGCATCCTTCCGTGAGAACTATACTCGCGCCACGGAGGAACGACCTTGAACCGCATCGCACACGGCAACCGCGACGAGCTCGTGAGCCTGGTCCACACGCTGTTGACCTCGATCGGCGAGAACCCGAACCGTGAGGGCCTGGAGCGCACGCCCGAGCGCGTGGCCGACCTCTACGCCGAGATCACCGCCGGCACGAACGCCTCCCCGGAGGCGTTTCTGGCCAAGACCGTGTTCACGGTCAAGGACGACTCGATGCTGGTGGTGAAGGGCATCGAGTACTACAGCCTGTGCGAGCACCACCTGCTGCCGTTCTTCGGCCAGGTGCACGTGGGCTACATCCCGCAGGGCAAGGCCGTTGGGCTGGGCGACATCCCGCAGGTCGTGGACCTGATCGCCCGCCGCCTCCAGGTCCAGGAGCGGCTCACCGAGGAGATCGCCACCGCGCTGGAAGAGGTCCTGGAGCCGCAGGGCGTGGGCGTGGTGGCCGAGGGGTTCCACCTCTGCCTGGCCATGCGCGGCAAGCAGAAGCAGGGCGCGCGCCTGATCACCAGCGCCATGCGCGGCCGCTTCCGCGGCGACCCGCGCACGCGCACCGAGTTCCTCAAGCTGATCGAGCGGGGGGAGCGCTAAGGGGAGCCCAGGAGCCGGAACAATGGAGGCCCTCCATTATTCCCCGTGCTTCGATTTTGCCGGTGCCGCCATCCCCCCCTGGATCAGCCACGCCGCGCCCAACATCAACACGAAGTCACCCAGGCTAAACGCGTTGGCCAGCGGGACCCAGCTTGGCAAGTAGAGCCAGTCGCCCAGGAAGTTCAGGCGCGTGGCTTCCCCCATCATCACGACGTTGGCGTAGGTGTGCTCGGGCGAGGTCGTGAGCGCCTCCGCCGCGCCCATACGCCCGGCGGCGCGCAGCGCCGAGACGCTTGCGGGCATGTAGCCGCCGTTGGCCGCGATCACGGTCAGGTTCAGCACCATGCCCAGCGCGATGAGCCAGAGCGAGGCCACACGCCAGTTCCAGAGGAAAAACGCGACGATGAGCGCGTACGAGCCGACGTGCCAGGCCTCCGTGCCCCAACTCAGGGGCGGCTCGTTCCACCACGGGGTCGGGAAGATGAGCAGTTGCAGCGCGAGCCCGGCGAACACGAGCCAAAGCCCCTTGAGCGGGATGTGGCCCAAGCGGGTCAGGCTGCCCCGGCGCGCAAAGCCGGCGGCCACCCCCAGGACGATGCCCCAGAGCGGCAGCACTAGCGCACCTGGGGCGCGGCTTCCGTCTTGGGTTGGAACACCTGGTGCACGAACACGTCGACCAAATGGGGATCGAGCACCTTGCCGGCCATCTCTTGGAGGATCTCGCAGGCTTGCAGGTGGGAGTATTTGAGCGGTTTCCCCTGCGCGGGGCGGTAGCTGCGCTCGGTGGTGAGGGCGCTGTAGACGTCGGCCACGGCCACGATGCGCGCGCCCAGCGGGATTTGTTCGCCCTCCAAGCCGTCCGGGTAGCCCGAGCCGTCCCAGTGTTCGTGCTCGTGGCGCACGATGGGCACGACATCGCGGTAGATCTCCAGGTCCTTGATGATCTCGGAGCCGATGATCGGGTGTTGCTTCATGGTTGCCCACTCCTGCTCGTCCAGCGGGCCCGGCTTGTTGAGGATCGAATCGGGAATCGCGATCTTGCCGATGTCGTGGATGGCCGC
>CAZNGF010000016.1:0-41293 GCA_964572855.1 uncultured Thermotogae bacterium
ACTAGACTAGCGTTCTGAGTATGCCGTGCTGCACGTCCCAATGGGAGCCGCCTGCGACGCTCTGATTGCCCGTGCCGCCGACAAAGCCAGCGCGGACCGATTGGTCGCATTCAACGGGGACGATTCCCACCGCGTATGGCCGAAAGAGGCTGCAAAAATCGTCGTTCCGTAGGTGAAACGTCGGACCACAGTCGGTACAATGCGCCATCCATCTATCTCCAGAAGGGGGTTCCCATGAGACTCACGCTGCCCGACGGGACCGCGCTCGACGTGGCCGAAGGCGCACGCGTCCGCGACGTGCTCGATTCACTCGACCCGGACGTGGCGCGGGGCACCATCGGCGTCCGCGTGGACGGCGCGCTTTACGACCTGGAGAGCCCCCTGACCGCGGGCGGCCAGCTCCAGCTCGTCAAGCTCAAAAACGACACGGCCGACGCGCGCCACCTGTACCGCCACAGCTACTCGCACATCCTGGCGCAGGCCGTCAAGCGGCTCCGGCCCGAGGCCAAGCTGGCCATCGGGCCCGCGATCGAGGACGGGTTCTACTACGACTTCGACGTCCCGGAGCCGTTCACGCCCGAAGACCTGGAATCCATCAGCGCCGAGATGAAACGGATCGTGAAGGAGAACCACAAGTTTGAACGGATCGAGGTTCCGGTCGACGAGGCCCGCAGGATGCTCGAGAAGATGGACGAGCCCTACAAGCTCGAGTTGCTGGAGGAGTTCGCCGGGCGTGGCGAGGACATCTCGTTCTACCGCGACGGCGAGTTCGTCGACCTGTGCCGCGGCCCGCACATGCGCTACACGGCCCAGGTGAAACACTTCCAGTTGCTGGACGTGGCCGGGGCCTATTGGCGCGGCGACGAGCGCAACAAGATGCTGCAGCGCGTCTACGGCACGGCCTTCCTGCGCAAGGAGGACCTGGAGGGCTATCTGGCCAAGCTCGAGGAAGCCAAGAAGCGCGACCACCGCCGGCTGGGCCGCGAGCTCGATTTGTTCAGCACGCAGCCCGAGTCCGTGGGCAGCGGCCTCGTGCTCTGGCACCCCAAGGGCGCGATGGTGCGCCACCTGGCCGAGGAACACTGCAAAGAGAAACACCTGGACGGCGGCTACGACTTCGTCTACACCCCGCACATCGGCAAGGCCTCCCTCTGGGAGACAAGCGGCCACCTGGGCTTCTACGCCGAGAACATGTACGCGCCCATCGACATCGAGGGGCAGCAATACTATCTCAAGCCCATGAACTGCCCGTTCCACGTCAAGATCTTTGGCAGCCGCACGCGCTCCTACCGCGACCTGCCGCTCCGGTTCGCGGAGTGGGGCACGGTCTACCGCTTCGAGCGCAGCGGCGTGCTGCACGGCCTCACGCGCGTGCGCGGCTTCACGCAGGACGACGCGCACCTGTTCTGCCGGCCGGACCAGATGCCGGAGGAAATCGACCGGGTGCTGGACTTCTCGCTCAGCCTGCTGCAGGACTTCGGCTTCGAGGCGTTCCACCTCTACCTGAGCACGCGGCCCAAGGAGCGCGTGGGCGCGGACGCGATGTGGGACGCCTCGGAGGGCGCGCTCGAGGAGGCCCTGAAGCGCAGCGGCTTGCCCTACTCGATCAACGAGGGGGACGGCGCCTTCTACGGACCCAAAATCGACATCTACGTCCACGACGCGTTGCAGCGTCCCTGGCAGCTCAGCACGATCCAGTTCGACTTCAACCTGCCCGAGCGCTTCGACCTGCACTACGTGGGCGAGGACGGCGCCGAGCACCGGCCCTACATGGTGCACCGCGCGCTGCTGGGCTCGATGGAGCGCTTCTTCGGCGTCCTGATCGAGCACCACGGCGGGGCGTTCCCGGTCTGGTTGGCCCCGGTGCAGGCCGCCGTGCTCCCGATCGCCGAGCGGCATCAGGAACACGCGCGCTCGGTGCAGCGGCGGCTGCTCGAGGCGGGCCTGCGCGCGGAGCTGGACGACTCCAGCAACACACTCAACTACCGCATCCGGCATGCCCAGACCCAGAAGGTTCCCTACATGCTCGTCATGGGGGATCGCGAGGTCGAAGCCGATCAGGTGGCCGTGCGGTTGCGCACCGAGGAGGACCTGGGCGCGATGGCGCTGGACGCGTTTCTCGCGTTGGCGCGGGAGAAGGTCGAGACCAAATCGACCCTCTGAGCGGGAGGCGCTTCAGCGGCCGAAAATGGCTTTGGGAGGAGCTTACACGCTCCTCCCAATTTGCTTGTCCGTGTTTGGCGCTTGCCTCGCGTCAGGAATCCGACTTGCCCTGAATGGCCAGCGCCCGGTTGAGGTCGGCCATGCGCACCATGTCCGACTCCAGCAGGATCTCACCCAGCCGGCGCGAGGAGTCGTCCTTCTGAATTTCGAGCGCCTTTTGCAACTGGCGGTAGTCGAGCCGGCCCATGTCCACCAGGATCTCGCCGACGCGGCGGTCGGCCTCGAAGTAGTGCTCCAGCGCGGTGAGGATGACCGCGCTCTTGCTCTTCCGTTGGGCTTCGGCTTCCTCTTCGACCTTTTGAACCAAGTAGCCGTCCTCGTCCGTGTAGTAGATGGTCATCTGCATGAGGCCCTCCTAGGTCCGCGCATAGGCTCCTAGGAGTATATCATGTCCAACGCCTGTATGTCAAAAGTGTCTATGTTAAAACCTTTGTGATCATCCATTCCAACGCGTTTTCACCGGCACTGCGGGCGCGCCCGCTTCGGCCCGGGCGCGCGGCGCGTCCCCCGCCGTCGGCGGCCCACTTGAGGGGCCCGTTTTGTGGTGCCGCCGGGCAACTGCTACAATCGTCGCTCCCATGAGCACCTTCCACGCGCCGACGCTGATCGAAAAGAAACGGGACGGGCACGCGCTCACCGAGGTCGAGATCCGCCACCTCGTCGAGGGGTACACGCGCGGCGACGTCCCCGACTACCAGATGGCCGCCTGGGCCATGGCCGTCTACCTCCGGGGCATGGACGAGGACGAGGCCACCGCACTCACGCTGGCCATGGCCCGCTCGGGTCAGACGGTCGAGTTCGCGGGGGTCGAGGGCCCCGTGGTGGACAAGCACTCGACGGGGGGCGTGGGCGACAAGGTCTCGCTCGTGCTCATCCCGCTGGCCGCGGCCGACGGGCTCAAGGTGGCCAAGCTTTCGGGCCGCGGCCTGGGGCACACCGGCGGCACCATCGACAAGCTGGAATCGGTTCCCGGCTTCCGCACCGAGCTCTCGGTCGAGGAGATGGTGGCCCAGGTGAACCGCGTCGGGATGGCGCTCACGGCCAGCACGCACGACTTGGCGCCCGCCGACAAGCGGCTCTATGCGCTCCGGGACGTCACGGCCACGGTGGGCTCGCTCCCGCTGATCGCCAGCTCGATCATGAGCAAGAAGCTCGCCGTGCACAGCGACCGCATCGTGCTCGACGTCAAGGTGGGGCGGGGCGCGCTCATGAAATCGCTGGACGAAGCCCGCACGCTGGCGCGGCTCATGGTCCGCATCGGGACCAACGCAGGGCGCGCCACGGGCGCGTTTCTCACCGACATGAACCAACCGCTGGGCCGGACCGTGGGCAACGCGCTCGAGGTGCGCGAGGCATTGGAGACGCTGCAGGGCCGGGGGCCGGACGACCTGAGCGAGCTCTGCCTGAGCCTGACCGCACAGCTCGCCGCGCCCGGGGGCGATTTCGAGGCGGCGCGCAAGCGGCTGGCCCGGCACCTGGCCGACGGCAGCGCGCTGGCGCGCCTGCGCGACCTGGTCGAGGCCCAGGGCGGCGACGTGCGCGCGATCGACGAGCCGGATCGCTTGCCCGCAGCCCGGGACCGGGTCGAGCTCCGGGCCGGGGGAGCGGGGTACGTGCGCGCGCTGGACGCGTTGGCAATCGGCGAGGCCGCGGGCCGCCTGGGGGCCGGCCGCGCCGTCAAGGGCGAGTCGATCGACCACGCGGTCGGGATCGTGCTGCACGCCAAGGTCGGCGAGCGCGTGGATCGGGACGCGCTGCTGGCCACGCTGCACGTCAACGACCGCGGCGCGCTCGACGAGGTGGCGGCCAAGGTCCAGGGCGCCTACGAGCTCTCGGAGACCGCGCCCGGAGCGGGCGAGCTGATCTACGAGCGCATCACGGCATGAACGCTCCCATCGCGTTGGAGCACGTCCGGGGGGCCGCCGCGGCGCTGGCGGGCGTGGCGCACCGGACGCCCGTGATGACCTCGCGCACGCTGGACGCGCATTGCAACTGCCGGGTGTTTTTGAAGTGCGAAAACCTCCAGCGTATGGGCGCCTTCAAGTTCCGCGGCGCGTACCTGGCCATGAGCCGCCTGACGCCGGCGCAGCAAGCCCGCGGCGTGCTCACCTATTCCTCCGGCAACCACGCCCAGGCCGTGGCGCTCTCGGGCAACCTGTTGGGCGTGCCGACCACGATCGTGATGCCGGAGGACGCCCCGCGCGTCAAGCGCGCGGCCACGCACGGCTACGGGGCCGAGGTGGTGAGCTACGATCGGGGCCGTGACGAGCGTGAGGCCGTGGCGGGGCGGCTGCTCGAGGAGCGGGGCCTGACGCTCATCCCGCCGTACGACCACCCCGACGTCGTGGCGGGGCAGGGCACGGCCGCGCTGGAGTTGATCGAACAGGCGGGGCCGCTGGACGCGCTGCTCGTCCCCTGTGGCGGCGGCGGGCTGCTGAGCGGGTCGGCCGTGAGCGCGCGCGGGCTGCTGCCGGACTGCTGGGTCGCGGGGGTCGAGCCCGAGGCCGGCGACGACGCCAAGCGCTCCTTTGAGTCCGGGCGCCTGCAGCGCGTGCACAACCCCGACACGATCGCCGACGGCGCCCGCACGGCCTCCCTGAGCCCGCTCACGTTCGCGCTGATCCGCGCGCACGTGAACGCAATGTGGACGGCCTCGGACGCCGAACTCGTGGAGGCGATGCGCTTTCTGTGGGAACGGCTCAAGCTCGTGGTCGAGCCCACCGGCGCGCTGGGGCTGGCGCCGCTGTTTGCGGGACGGTTGCGGCTGGAGGGCACGCGCGTCGGGGTCATCCTGAGCGGCGGGAACGTCGACTTGATCGACGCGCTCGGCCACTTTCGCGCAACGCGTCCGGCAAACGCCCCGTAGGGCAAGAGTGCCCCGCGCGCTCTTGCGAGCGCGCGGGGGCGAGGTTATGATGCGCACGGGCGACGGATTTCCCGTCCCAAACGCTATCGATGCGCCAACCTCAGCCACACCGGCTGCCCCCTGGCGCCGGCACGAAAGGCCGTGTTAAGCGAACATGAGTCAGCCCCAAAACGCCGCACCCCGCACGCTGGTGCCCGACACCAGCGTCATCACCGACGGCCGTTTGAACGAGGAGATCCGCGGCGGCGCCCTGGACGGCGCCACGCTCGTGATCGCCGAGGCCCTGCTGGCCGAACTGGCGTTCCAGGCCGAACGGGCGCAGGAGATCGGCTACACCGGGCTCAAGGAACTCAAGGTCCTGCAGGAACTCTCCCGCGAGCACAAACTCAGCCTGCGCTACGCCGGCCAGCGCCCCGAGCCGGGCGAGGACGGCTTCGTCGGGGGCGGTACCGTAGACGGCCTCGTCACCCAGCTCGCCGAGGCCGAGGGGGCCACGCTGGTCACGAGCAACCGCATCCAGGCGCTGGTGGCCGAGGCCAAGGGCATCCCGCTGCGCTACGTCGGCAGCCCGGAGGGCGACGACGGCCTGGAGCACCTGCTTTTGATGGGCTTCTTCGACGAGCACACCATGTCGGTGCACCTGCGCGTCGGGACGCGCCCGCGCGCCAAGCGCGGCACGCCGGGATCGATGGACATCGTCGTCCTGCGCGAGGAGGTCTTGGGCGAGCGCGAGCTGGAGCGTATCGCCCAGGAGATCGTCGAGATGGCCGAGGTGCACCCGGATGGCTTCATCGAGATGGACTCGGGCGGAGCGACCGTGGTCCAGCTCAGGGACTTCCGCATCGTGATCACGCACCCGCCGTTTTCCGACGCGCTCGAGATCACGGCCGTGCGCCCGGTGGCGCGCATGAACTTGGAGGAGTACAGCCACTCGGACCTGCTCAAAAAGCGGCTCAGCGAGAAGTACCGCGGCGTGCTGGTCTCGGGGCCGCCCGGCGCGGGCAAGAGCACGTTCGTCCAGGCCATCGTCGACGCGCTGGAACGCGAGGACTGGATCGTCAAGACGATGGAGAAGCCGCGCGACCTGCAGGTGAGCAGCGGCGTGACCCAGTACACCGCGCTCGACGGCGACATGGCCAACACGGCCAACGTGCTGCTGCTGGTGCGACCCGACTACACCGTGTTCGACGAGATGCGGCAAACGGACGATTTCCAGGTGTTTGCCGACATGCGCCTGGCCGGCGTGGGGCTGGTGGGCGTCGTGCACGCCACGCGCGGCATCGACGCGCTGCAGCGGCTCATCGGGCGCGTCGAGCTCGGCATGATCCCGCAGGTCGTGGACACGGTCGTGTTCATCGCCGACGGTGACGTGGCCGAGGTCTACGAGATCGGCTTCACGGTCAAACCGCCCACGGGCATGGGCGATTCCGACCTGGCCCGGCCCGTGATCGAGGTGCGCGAGTTCGACAGCAAGGAGCTCAAGTACGAGATCTACACCTTCGGCGACCAGATCGTGGTCATGCCGCTGGACGGCGAAATGGAAGCCCGCTCCAAGCCGGTCTGGAAGATGGCCGAGGGCGTGCTGGAGCGCGAGCTGGGCAAGGCCATCCGCGCGCCGCTCAGCGTCGAGGTCAGCAGCGACCACGGGGCCACCATCTACGTCGACGACCACGTCAAGCCCCAGGTCATCGGCAAGGGCGGGCGGCGCATCACCGAACTGGAGAACAAGTTTCGCATGCGCTTCGACGTGCGCACCTTCCAGGAGGCCACCGAGGCGCAGGGCTTGCAGCCCAAGGTCGAGGTCACGGACCGGCACGTCGTCATCGACGTCCCGCCCAAGCTGCGCGGCGAAACCGTCGAGATCACCGCGGACGACGACCCCGTGTTCGTGGGCTCGGCCTCCAAGAGCGGGAGCATCAAGCTCGGGCTCGACACCGAGCCGGCCATGCTCGTGCTCGAAGCCGAGCAGACCGGCGCGCAACTGCGCATCCGGCGCGTGCGCTGAAGGGGCTCATGGAGCGGGCGACCAAACTGGCACGCGTCCGTGAGGTGGCCGACCGCCTGCGGGC
Organism: uncultured Thermotogae bacterium; assembly: GCA_964572855.1. Classification (GTDB taxonomy): domain Bacteria; phylum Bipolaricaulota; class Bipolaricaulia; order RBG-16-55-9; family JAJCYT01; genus CAZNGF01. The sequence continues at coordinate 7,159 of CAZNGF010000016.1, forward strand.
GCGCTACGGTGAGCTCGTCTGGCACAGCCAAACCGACCCGCTCGAAAACCTGATCGAGACCGTGCTGAGCCAGAACACCAACGACCGCAACCGGGACATGGCCTTCGCGGCGCTCAAGGCGCGCTATCCGACCTGGGAGGCCGTGCTGCAGGCGTCCGTCGAGGAGCTGGCCGCCACGATCCGCTCCGCCGGCCTCAACCGCCAGAAGGCGGCGCGCATCCAGAAAATCCTGCGCTGGCTCCGGGAGGAGCAGGGGGCGTTTTCGCTCGACTACCTGCGCGACCTCGGCAAGGAGGACGCGCTGGCCGGGCTCACGCGCTTCAATGGGGTGGGCAAGAAGACGGCGGGGATCGTGCTCACGTTCTCGCTGGACAAGCCCTACTTCCCCGTCGACACCCACATCAAGCGCGTCACGCGCCGCCTGGGCTGGGTCGAACCAGGTGAGGACCCGCACGACACGATGAACGCGCTCGTGCCGGAGGAACTCGTCCACGCCTTCCACCTCTACCTGATCCAGCACGGGCGCGACACCTGCAAGGCGCGCAAGCCGCGCTGCGAGGCGTGCCCGCTCAACGACCTCTGTCCGGTGTTCACCGAGGGCCGCGCCCCCTGAGCCCGCCCGGGAGGTTTGAAAAGGCGCCCCCCCTCGGCTACACTGCTCCCGCGGCGGGACCGCCGTGCCCGCGCCCATAACTCACCGCGCTGCAACGCACCAGGGAGGCGCTTTTCCGTGTGTCTTAGAGCTTGCTTGATCCTGCTGTCCATCGCGTTTGTGCAGAGCTTCGCCCCGGCGGTCTGGGCCGCCGCCGAGCCGCCCGAGGTCCAGGTGCTGCAACGGGACGGTTACGAGGACGTCCAGGTCCGGACCGGGCTGGCCGACTACCTGTTCTCCACCCGCGGGGGGGGATTGCGAAGCGTCTACCTCTCGTTCCAGCCCTACGGGCTTCCCTCGGTTGAGCTGATCCCGGACGTCGAGACCCACCCCGAGACGTTCGAACGCGTTCTGCCGCCCAACGCTCCCTACCCGTTCGAGCTCAGCCTGGACGGCGAGGAGGGGACCGCCGCGTACGAATACGAGGGGGCCGAACGGACCGACGCTTACGTCGCCCTGTCCTTTGCGCGCACGAACGGGCCGCTCTCCATCCGCAAGCGCTACGTTATCTACAACGACCCGTACTACCGCGTCGAGTTCGACCTCGAACTGCGCAACACCGGCAGCGAGGCGGTCGAACTGCCCGAGGGGTACGACCTCACCCTGACCGCGGGGCTGGCGGACCAGAACGAATCCATGACGGCCTTCTTGATCGACGGGGAGCGGGTCGAGTCCATTCCCGCCCAGTTCGCCCGCTTCGGCGGAGCGGGGTTCTTGGGAGGCGGCTTGGCGCTCTTCCTCAAGAACGAAACCGAGGGGGCAGGTATCCAACCCTGGGTCAACCTGGACGCGCGCGGCCGCCGGCTGGTCGGGGCGAGCGCGCCGGCGCTCACGCTCTCCGCGGGCGAGGAGCTCACGCACGACTACCTGCTGTATGCCGGGCGCTGGAAGTACGTACTCATGGCCAAGTCGGAGCTCGAGACCGTGGCCGGCATGGGCCCGTTCAGCCAGTTCCTCGTGCCCATGATTCAGTTCCTGGACTGGCTGTATGAGACCACCGGCAACTACGGCTGGGCCATCATCATCTTCACGCTGCTCACGCGCGTGCTGCTGTTCCCGCTCATCCGGCAGCAGTTCCACGCCATGGCCAAGATGCGCGAGTTCCAGCCCAAGATGAACAGGCTGCGCGAGCGCTATCCGGGTCTGAACCAACTGCGCAAGGACCATCCGGACATGGGCATGGCCGACCTGCAGGCCAAGGCCAAAGAAAACAAGGAAAAGCTCAACAAGAAGATGATGGAGCTGTACCAGAAGGAGGGCATCAACCCGCTGGGCGGGTGCCTGCCGAGCCTGTTGCAGTTCCCGATCCTGATCGTGCTCTGGCGCGCCATCCTCTACAGCGCCGAGACCATCCACTTCGCGCCCGGCTTTCTCTGGGTCAATGACCTGAGCCTGGCCGACCCGTACTACCTGCTGGTCGTGTTCACCGTGGGCGTCATGATGCTCCAGACCAAGATGACCCCGACCATGGGCGCGGGCGGGCAGAACCAGATGCTCATGTGGGTGATGCCCATCATGATGGGCGTGTTCCTGAAGGACTTCCCCGCGGGCCTCTGGCTCTACTACTTTCTGACCACGGCGATCCAGGTGTTGCAACAAGCGTTGATCAACTGGGAGATCGCCAACAAACAGCCGGCCAAGGCGGCCGCTGGCGGCGGCGAGGCGCCCGCGGACGAGGCGCCATGAGCGAGCCGTCCAACGCCGAGCTGGAAGCCGCCGCGCGTGAGTTCTTGAGCGCCCTGCTGCCACGCGTCGCCCCCACGGCCCAGGCCGAGATCCAGCAGCGGGGCAAGGCGCTCGACGTCCACCTGCGCGGGGCGACGGCCTTCGTGGGCTTCGAGGCCAACGCCATCCAGTCGCTGGAACACCTGATCGACCTCTCGCTGCGCCGCTCGCTGCGCACCGACGCGCGCGTGCGGGTCGACATCGACGATTTCCGCCAGCGCCGCGTGGACGAGCTGCGCCAACTGGCCCAGGAGATGGCCAACCAAGCGCTCACCCAGCGCAGGCGGGTCAACATGGAGCCCATGAGCGCCTGGGAGCGCAAGGCCGTGCACGAGGCGCTGGAGGGGTTCAAGGGCGTCAAAACCTTCAGCCGGGGCAACGTCGAGCGGCATTTGGTCATCGATCCCCTTCCGAAGGACAAGAAGAAGGGCTGAGCCGAATTTCCACCCGTTCTTCACCCGTTTTCCCTGTATCTTGCACCCCGCCGCCCTTAGAATGGACGTACCGAGAGACCTCGAAGAAGGGGGTTCCCCGAAAAATCCCTTTCTTCGACTTCTAGACACGCGCGAGCGGGCCCGCCCGGGCCCGCTCGCGCTTTTCCCGACCGCCCGCGCCCCCTATCATGGACGCATGCGCTTCCTGGACGACACCATCGCGGCGGTTGCGACCCCGGCCGGCGAGGGCGGCATCGGCATCGTCAGGGTGAGCGGCCCCGACGCGTTGCGCATCGCCATCGAGCTGTTTCGCCCCTCCGGTCCCGTGCCCGTGGCGCAGGCCCGCAGCCACACGCTACACCACGGCCACGTCGTGTGGGACGGCACCCCCCTCGACGAGGCCCTGCTCGCGCTCATGCGGCGGCCGCACAGCTACACGCGCGAGGACGTGGTCGAGTTCCAGGGTCACGGCAGCCCCGTGGTCCTGCGAGCCGTACTGGAAGCCGTGGTCGCGTGCGGCGCGCGCCGGGCCGAACCGGGCGAGTTCACGCAACGCGCCTTCCTCAACGGCCGGCTCAGCCTGGACCAAGCCCAGGGCGTGCTCGACCTCATCCAGGCCAAGACCCGCCTGTCGGCCCGGTTCGCGCTCGACCGGCTGGAGGGCAAGTTCACGCGCCCCCTGCGCGCCCTGGGCGACCGGCTCACGGACCTGTTGGCGGGCGTGGCCGTCGGGCTCGACTACCCGGAATACGAGCAGGACGCGCTGCCGCGCGCACAACTGGAACGCGGACTGCGGGATGCCGTGCGGGACGTCGCGCACGTGCTCGCCCGGGGGCGCGACGGCCGCCTGTTGCGCGAGGGGTACCGGGTGGCCATCGTGGGCCGGCCCAACGTCGGCAAATCGACGCTGCTCAACGCGCTCCTGCGCACGAACCGAGCCATCGTGAGCTCCGCGCCCGGCACGACGCGCGACACGCTCGAGGAGGTCGTCGCGCTTCACGGGGTCCCGTTTCGGCTGGTGGACACGGCCGGCCTGCGCGCCGGCGCCGACGAGGTCGAACGGCTGGGCGTCGAGCGCGCGCGCGCGGCGCTGCGCGAGGCCGATCTGGCCTTGCTCGTGTTCGACCTGAGCGCGCCGCCGTCGGACGAGGACGCCCGCCTGCTCGACGAGACGAACCATCTGCCGCGCCTGCTCGCCTTCAACAAGGCGGACGTCGCGGGCCGCGACGGCGGCACGCTGGCGGCGCGGCTGGGCGCGCCCGCGGACGAGGCGCTCCCGATCTCGGCCAAGACCGGCGCCGGGATGGACAACCTGGAGCGTCGGCTCGCCCGGCGCGTCTGGGACGGGCAACTCCCCAAGCACGAGGACGTCTACTTCCTGGACGAGCGGGAGCGGGAATCGCTGGCGCGCGCGCGGCTCAGGCTGGCCGCGGCGCTCGAAACGGCCGGCGCCGGGGGCGCGCTGGACCTGGTTGCCCAGGAGCTCGAGGAGGCGCTCGCGCTCCTGGGCGAGCTCACCGGCGAGCAGGTGGGCGAGGCCGTGGTCGAGCGCATCTTTCAGAAGTTCTGCGTGGGCAAGTAGCAGATCAGCGCCGGGCACCCTCCGGCGACGGCCCGCGCGCCAGGCGCGCCAACACCCCCAGCGCCAACAGCGCCAGCGCCATCCAGCCTAAGCTGCCCCAAAACCCTTCCCAGGCCGGCACCGCGGCTCCCGCCAGGCTCGCCCCCCAGGCCGCCGAGCCCGACGCCAGCGCCCGCAGCCCTGCGCGCCGGGAGACCGCCGGGTCGACGCGCGCGACCCGCGCCGCCAGCGCGCCGTGCGCTTCCAGTTGGCGCGCGGCCAGCGCCAGCGCCCCCGCCGGGAAGACGACCGGAACGCCCAGGATCACGGCCACGCCCAGCGTGCCAACCCAGCCACCCAGCGCCCAGGAACGCGCACGCAAGGGCAGGGGCTGCCGGGGGAGCAGGGTGGCGGCGCCCAGGAGCGCGCACGCAAGGGCCCACGCGCCCAAACCGGTCGCGGCGCAGCTCGTCGCACCGACCCCGGCAGCGCCGGCCCAAGCCAAGCGCGCGGCACGCCGCCCCCGCATCAACCCCACGGGCGCTCCCGCAGGGCCTGTTGTAGCGGCTCGAAGGGGTTCCAGTCGATCACAAGCACCCCGACGCGGCGCAGCGCGCGCAGCCGCTGGCCGCGTTCCAGCTCGGCCAGCCCGGCTGCCGCCCGCGCCACGGGCGTGTTCGACGCCAACCACCGTCTCTCGAAGCGCACGGGATCGGGGCTGATCACGGTCACGGCGTAGCCGTGGGCGCGCAAGCGGCGCAGGACGGGGATGTCGTCGTGCAGGAGCGGGCTGATCAACACGAGCTGCGAACGCCCCGGAAACAGCTTGCGCGGCAGAAAGGCCAGGTCCTCGAACACGGCCAGATCGCCCAACTGCGCTTCGGCCAGCGCGTGCAGCACGCGTTCCCGCTGTCGGGGGCCATACCCCGGAGAGGTCCACTCCAGCAGCCGGCCGTAGCGCAGCAGCCCCACGCGGTTGCCGCGCGCCAGCGCCGCCTGCGCCACGGCCGCGGCGGCGCACACGCTCCGCTCGAACAGCGAGTGCGTTTCTGCCGGGCCGGCGTGCGTGCAGTCGACCTCGCTCTTACGGCGCGTGTCGAGCACGATACCGACGTCGGCCACCCGCTCTTGCTCGTACTGCGTCGTGATCCAGCGCCCGAGGCGGGCCGTGGCCTTCCAGTGGATGCGGCGCACCTCGTCGCCGGGCACGTAGGGCCGCGTGTCGAAAAACTCAAGACCCGCCCCGCCGGCGCGGGTCTTGATGAAGCCCGAGTACACCCGCGTACGGCGCGGCGACCAGCCCAGCCCCCGCAGCGGCTCGCCCCGCGGCAGGGCCCAAAGCGTCGACTCGCAGGCCACCGCCCGCTCGCGCGACGGGCCGCCGAACGGGTCCGCCCAGGCCACCCGCACCTCCCCCCAATGGTGGTACCCCCGCGTCGCCCGCAGCTCGTACTGCAGCTGCAGCGTGCGCCCGCCCCGCCCGTCGAAGGCGCGCGCCGCCGCGCCGTCGACGACCTCCAGCCCCGGCGGGGGGACGTCAAAAACCACCCAATGGTCCGGGCGCGCTCCCTCGCACTCGGCCGTCACGGTCACGCGCACGCGCTCCCCGGCCAGCACCCGGCGCGCGCTCAGCTCGCGCCGCACGCGGATGTCGGGGTCCGCCTGCGAGAGGCGCCCAAAGGTCCCGATCCCCCAGAACATGAACAGGGGCACGGCCAGCAGGAGCAACCCCCCGTGCCGCAGGAGCAGCCCCAGCAGGACGAGCGCGCCACCCAGGGCGAGCGCGGCCGGGTCCCGGTCGCCTGCGACACGGGGCCTCATGGGCCGGACGGCGCCGCCCCGCGCGGGACTTTGGGGACGGGAATCCGATCCAACAGGGCTTCGACGACCCCCTCGGCGGCCCGGGGCTTGAGCCAGAGATCGGGCTCCAGGATGAGACGGTGCGCCAGCGCCGGCACGGCCACGCGCTTGACGTCGTCGGGAATGACGTAGGCACGCCCTTCCAGCGCGGCGCGAGCGCGCGCCAGCTTGAGCAGGGCCAGCGACCCGCGCGGGCTCGCTCCGACTTGGACGCGCGTTTCTTCGCGCGTGGCCGCGGTGAGCGCGACCATGTAGCGCACGAGGTCGGGGTCGACGTGCACGGTCTCGACCGCCTCGCGCAACGCGACGAGCGCGGCCGCGGTCATCACGCGCTCCAGGTCGATCGCTTCGCGTCCGCGTTGGGCGCGGCGACGCAGGATCTCGGCCTCGGCTTCGGCCTCGGGGTAGCCCACCGCCATGCGCATGAGGAAGCGGTCCACCTGGGCCTCGGGCAACGGGAACGTGCCCTCGAACTCGATGGGGTTCTGGGTGGCCAGCACGAGGAACGGGCGCGGGAGCGGGAGCAGCTCGCCGTCGAGCGTCACCTGTCCCTCCTGCATCGCTTCGAGCAGCGCGGCCTGGGTCTTGGGCGGGGCGCGGTTCACCTCGTCGCCGAGCAACAGGTTCGTGAACACCGGCCCCTTCTTGAGCTCGAACGAGGCGGTCTGCGGGTTGAACACGTGTGTCCCCGTGACGTCGGCCGGCAACAGGTCGGGCGTGAACTGGATGCGCTTGAACTCGAGCCCCAGGGCGCGCGCGAAGCTCTTGGCGATCAGCGTCTTGGCCAGCCCGGGCAGGTCCTCCAGCAGGACGTGGCCGTCGGCCAACACGCCCACGGTCAGCAGCTCCAGGACCTCGCGCTTGCCCACAACGGCGCGCTCGACCTCCGCGATCACCCGACGCGCTCGCGGGCCCACCTCACTCGGATCGACGCTCATGGTCTTCCTCCTCCAGGGCCTCCAAGGCGGCCTGCACGGATCGCAGGAAGGCCGCCCGTCCTTCCCGACCCTCGGGCTCGACCGCCTCGGCCCCGTGCCGCCGCAGGTAGCGACGCACGCGCCGGCGGTAGAGTGGGCCGTCCAGCGCCAGTGTAAGGGTGTGCACCCACGCGCTGACGGGACCGCGAGCCACGGCGGGCTCGGCGCGGGCGCGGCGGCCGAAGGCGGGTCCCTGCCGCCTCAGGGCCAGGCGCAGCAGGGGCCAGGCCAGGAGCGCCAGGGTGAGAAACCACAGCACCGTCTGGGGCATGTGGGTGAGGTAGTGGTGAGCGTAGAGCGCGAGCGCGACCGCGGGCCGGACCAACGCCTCGCGCAGGTCCGCGTGCCAGAGCAACCCGACCAGCAAGCCGGCCAGAAGCGCGACCGGCGCTAGGGCAACCGCGCGCCTCATGTCGGTCCTCGGTAGCGGTGCTCGATCCGCGCCAGGCACGCAAGCGCCTCGCGCTCCTCCTCCGCGGAGGCCGACCCTTGCCCGTAGCGGACGCGCTCGAACAGCCGGCTCAAGCGCACGACCGACGGATCGGACACGCCCGCCCGCTGCAGGCGCACCTCGAACTCGCGCGGCGTGAGCACGGGCAGATGGCCCGGTTGCCGGGCGCCCAGCAACTCGCACATGCGCGCGTAACAGCGCACCACGACCTCGCGCAGGGGCGTGCCGCCTTCCAACTCGCGGGCGGCTGCCCCGGCCGCCCGCGCCAGGCGCCCCGGCAGCTCGTCCTCGTCCTCGGGGCGGAGCAGCAGCCAAGCCCGGCGCGCGCGCCAGATGAGCCAGAGGGCCAATCCGATCAGGAGGAACGCGGCCAGCCAGCCGCTCCACCAGGGCAGCGGAACCGCTCCCACGTCCGGCAGCGGATCCGCCGGCCGCAGCGCGCCGCCGGGGTCGTCCTCGGCCGGGGCGCCGGGGTCGAAGAACCCGAAGCGCGGCATAAACTGCAACAGCGCCCACAGCGCCAGCACCCAGGCGCTGACCGCGAGCGCGCGCAACAGGACGAGCTTGAGCGAACGGGGGTTGAGCACGAGCATCACGATCGAAGCCGGCAGGAGCACCCAGATCAGGATCCTGAACGCAACCCGAATCCAGTCGGGCGCGCTCGGCGGCGCGGCCGCGGGGGGCGACCCGCCCGGCCCGAAAGCCGGCGCGGGAAGACGCCCCTCCCGAAACGTGAGCCCGCCGAGCGCGCCAGCCAACGCCCACAGGCTCAGGAGCAAGAGCGCGCCAGCCAGCACGAGCGTCAACCGTTTGCGGTTCATGGACCTCCCCCGGACAGCTAACCGCGCCGGGGGCGGGTTGTCAAACCCCTGACGCCCGCCGTCAGGGGGCCGGCTGTTCGACCGGCGCGAGCTTGAGGTGGAGCTCCTTGAGCTGGCGCGCGGCCGCCTCGACCGGCGCGGCCGTGAGCGGGCAGTAGGCCGTGTTCGTCTTGGGAAACGCGATCACGTCGCGGATGGACGAGTGGCCGGCCATCAGCATGATCAGCCGGTCGAGCCCCAGCGCGATCCCGCCGTGCGGCGGGGCCCCAAAGCGCAGCGCGCGCAGGAAAAAGCCGAACTTCTCCTGAGCCTCCTCGGGGGTGAGCCCGAGCAGGGCGAACACGCGCGACTGCACGTCCTGGCGGTGGATACGCACGCTGCCCCCGCCGAGCTCGATCCCGTTGAGCACGAGGTCGTAGGCGGCGGCGCGCACCTCCAGCGGCGCCTCTTCGAGCCGGTCCAGGTCGGCCGGCTTGGGCGAGGTGAACGGGTGGTGCTCGCTCACGAGCCTGCCCTCGTCCTCGTCCCAGCCGAACAGCGGGAAGTCAGTCACCCACAGGAACTTCCAGCCCGGCTCGATCAACCCTTCGCGCTGGGCCACCTCCTGGCGCACGGCGCCGAGGGCCTCGCAGGCCACCCGCCACGGCCCGGCGCACAGCAGCAGCAAATCGCCCTCGGCGGCGCCGAGGGCCTCGGCGATACGCCCGAGCAGGGCCTCGCCCACGTGCTTGGCCACGGGCGATTGGAACCCCTCCGGCGTCCACTTGACCCACATGAGGCCGCCCGCGCCCTTCTCCTTGGCGCGCTTCTCGAGCGTGTCGAGCGCGTTGCGCGCGTAGCCCGCGCCGCCTCGCAGCGCGAAGCCGCGCACGGCGCCGCCGGCCGAGAGCGTACTCGAAAACACGCGGAAGTCGCTGCCGGCGGCGAGCTCGTTCAGGTCGACGAGCTCGAGCCCGTAGCGCAGGTCCGGGCGGTCGGAGCCGTAGCGGTCCATGGCCTCTTGGTAGCTCAAGCGCGGCAGCGGGAGCGGGACGTCCAGCTCGCGGTGCGCCTTGAACAGGTGCGCGATCAGGCGATCGATCAGATCGAACACGGGGTCGGGCGAGCGCACGAAGCTCAGCTCGAGGTCGAGTTGGGTGAACTCGGGCTGGCGGTCGGCGCGCAGGTCCTCGTCGCGGAAGCAGCGCGCGATCTGGAAGTACTTCTCGGCGCCGCCCACCATGAGCAACTGCTTGAACAGCTGCGGCGACTGGGGCAGCGCGAAGAACTTACCGGGAAAGGTGCGGCTCGGCACCAGGTAGTCGCGCGCGCCCTCGGGGGTGCTCTTGGTCAGGATCGGGGTCTCGATCTCCCAAAATCCTTCCCGGTCCAGGAAGTTGCGCATCTCCAGGATCACCCGGTGGCGCAGGCGTAGGCCGTGCTGCATGGGCGCGCGCCGCAGGTCCAGGTAGCGGTACTCCAGGCGCACGGACTCGGCGGCGCCGCTGTCGTCGGCGATCGGAAAGGGCGGCGTCTCGGACGGGTTCACGCGCTCTAGCGCCTCGACGCGCAGCTCGACCGCGCCGGTCGGCAGGCCCGGGTTCACGTTGTCGGCGCCGCGCTCGACGACGCTCCCCTTGACCCAGACGACGTCCTCGCGCGTGAGCGACTCGGTGAGCGCGAACACCTCGGCGCGCTCCGGGTGGGCCACCAGTTGCACCAGCCCCGAACGGTCCCGCAGGTCGATGAAGATGAGCCCCCCGTGATCCCGACGCCGTTGTACCCAACCGGCCAGCGCCACGGCCCGGCCGACGTGCTCCGGCCGCAGCTCGCCGCATCCAAACGTCCGTTCCATGCAAGCCCTCCCCGTTGAAGTCGCGCTATACCTTACCGCCCCCGGGGCCCCGTTTCAATTCGGGGCCGGCGGCTTGGCACAAGGGGAACGGGTGTTTTACACTGTAACCCGGAAGACAAAGGAGGGGCGATGTTGCGAGCTGTTTGGACGCTCGTGTGGTTGGGCGCGCTGGTCGGTCTGTGCGCCGTGCCGGGACAGGCGCAACGGCTCCCCAACCAGCAAGAAGTTCTCCGCACGACGCACTTCGAGATCCAGTACGACCGCGTGGGCTCGGACGCGGTGTCCCAGGAGTTCGTGGACACCGTTCGGAACGGCCTGGAGGAGGCCTACGCCGTGCTAATCGAAGGCGACGGCTTCCGCTTCCCCGAGGGGCGCGTCCAGATCCATCTGCTCGGCAGCTTCCTGGGCGCCAACACCTTCGGCGCCACCTTCGTCCCCGTGCAGCGCCGCAACGCCGTCATCGTGTTCAACAACGAGCAGGTGTTCCAGTCGGGGGCGTCCTTCCTGAACGAGTCGCTCAACCTGACCACGAGCAGCGCGCAGTTCGTCAAATCGGTCGCCGTACACGAGCTGTTCCACGTCATCCAGCGCGAGTACGACTTCACCGAGACGCTGCTGGCCGAATCCACCGCCGTGTGGGCAGCCGAGCGCGTCGTGCCCGAGTCGAACGACTACGTATTCAACGCCGTCGACTTCCTGGTAGGTGGCACGGACCACACCTCGCTGCTTAACCTAAACCCGTCCTACGGGCTCGGTCTCTTCTGGATGAGCGCCGCGCCGCGCTTCGGCGGCCCGGCGTTCGTGCGCGAGCTGCTCGAACTGGCCGAGGCCTACGACGGGCTCGAGGTGCTCGAACGCGCCTTCGCGCGCCACGGGACCACGTTCTTCGAGCAGTGGGCCGGCTTCGCGCTCCGGCTGGAGACGCGCGCGATCCACGACGCGCCCCTGGTCTTCGCCGCCGCGGAAGCGTTCAGCGGGGCGACCGCCCCGGTCGCCGCGCTCGAGACGGCCTGGTCGGGCGGGCTGCAAAGCGTGCGCACGCTGGACGGGGACAGCCCGCTGCTGGACAGCCCGTTCGGGGCGTTCGCCGACGCGCTCGGCGACCCGTTGCGTGTGGCCCACGCGTTTGGCACCGACTTCGTGCGCATCCGCGTCGCGGCGGACGGCGACCTGCTGCTCCGCTTCCAGGGCGACGCCTCCAGCGCGTTCCGCGTGAGCGCCGTGGTCACGCGCGCCGGCGCCGTGGACCGCGTGGTCGCGCTCGACGGGGACGAGGGCAAGCTGCTGCCGGCGTTGCAGGCCGGGGACCGCGTGACCGTCGTGGTCACGCGGGGGCTGGAAGGCACGGGCGGCTACGCCCTGTACCTCGCGCCGGGGGCGCCGCTGTTTGGCTCGGACGCGACCGCCGGCTTCAAGGCGTGAGTCACGCTCCCGAGTGATACGGCTATCATAGCGCCAAGGAAGTGGTGACGTGCCGCTCGAACACGCGCTCTTGTTCCTGATCCTGTTGCTGGCGCTGGGGGCCCTGTTGCAGTGGGCCGCCCGGCGTACCTACGCGCGCTACGCCGCGGTCCGGGCCCGGCCGCCGGTGCGCGCCGGGACGCTTGCCCGCCTGCTGCTCGACGACGCCGGGCTGCTGCACGTCTCGGTACTGGGCGCGGGGGGCGTGTTGGACGACCGCTACGTGCCGGGGGAAAAGACCCTGTATCTGTCGAACCTCGCCGCCGACTCGGTGGCCGCCGTGGCGGTGGCCGCGCACGAGGTCGGACACGCCTTGCAGCACGCCGAGCGCCACTGGACCCTGAGGCTGCGCAAGGGCGTCCAGCCGCTCGGCATCGGCGGCGCGCTGCTGGCGCTGGCCGCGTTCCCGCTCGGCTGGTGGCTCCAGAGCGCCGCGGTCGTGTTTTGGGGGGTTTGGGGCTACGTCGCGACCACCGGGCTCATGCTGTTGGCGCTGCCCGTCGAACTCGACGCCAACCGGCGCGCGTTACGGCTGTTGGGCGAGCGAGCCATCGCTTCCGACGGGCCCGCGCGGCGCGCCGTGCGGCGCGTCCTGCTGGCCGCCATGCTCACCTACGTGGGCGCCGCCGTCCTCCCGCTCGTGCACGGTTGGTTCGCGCTCCGATCCCGGGGCGGGGCCTAGCGCCGCCGTTGACGCGAGCCCGGCCGCCCGCTAGGTTGAAATGGATGCTGTGGAAAGTGCTTTGGCGCGGACTGCTCGACGGATGCCGCTGGACGTGGTGGGAACAGAGCGCGCGCAGCGGCCTGCATTGCCTGGCGCCGCTCACCCGAGAGGCGCGCGACGGTGCGGCGCAGCGGGTCTGCCCCGAATGCGGGACGGCGTGCCCCGCGCGCGCCGTCCTCTGTCCGCGGTGTTTCTACGAGCTTATCGTCAACTGCCCGCACTGCGGGGAGCCCGTCTCGGTGACGGCGTCGCTGTGCGCCTCGTGCCACCGCAAGCCCGACCGCTAGGCCGAGGCGGCCTCGGCGAGCCCGAAGCGCGCGTGCAGGGCGCGCACCGCCGGCTTGGCGTCGCCCGCGGCGATCACGCAGCTCAACTTGAGCTCGGAGGAACTGATCATCTGGATGTTGATGCCCGCGTCGCCGAGCGCGGCGAACATGCGCGCGGCCACCTCGGGGAACTCCGCGATGCCGCCGCCCACGATCGAGACCTTGGCGATCTCGGCGTCGAACTGCGCCCCCTTGGCCCCCAGGTCGGGCACGAGCGCCTCCACGATCTCCCTGGCCTCGGCCAGGTCCCCCTGGGCCAGCGTGAAGGTGATGTCGTTGCTGCCCCGGCGGCTCACGTTCTGAATCACCATGTCGACCGGGATGCGCGCCTCGGCCAGCGCCCCGAACAGCCGGGCGGCGACCCCCGGCGTGTCGGGCAGCGCCAACACCGAGACCTTGACCTCGTCGGTGCGGCAGGTCACGCCGCGAATCTGGCGTTCCGCTTCCATGTCTCCCTCCCCCGTAATCACGGTGCCGACTTCGTCGTTGAAGCTCGAGCGGATCATGAGTTCCACGCCGTGCTGGCGCGCCAGCTCGACCGCGCGCGGGTGCGTGACCCCCGCGCCCAAGTTGGTGAGCTCGAGCGCCTCGTCGTAGGAGAGCCGCTCCAGCATGCGCGCCTCCGGTACCCAGCGCGGGTCGGCGCTGTAGAAGCCCCGCACGTCGGTGTAGATCTCGCAGCGCACCGCGTCCAGCGCGCAGGCCATGGCCGCGGCCGTGATGTCGCTGCCGCCGCGCCCCAGCGTCGTCGTGCGCCCCTCGCGGTCCACGCCCTGGAAGCCCGCCAGCACGACCACGCGCCCCTCGGCCAGCTCGTAGCGCAGCTTGCGCGCGTCGATGTCCAGAATGCGCGCCTTGGTGTAGAGGTTGTCGGTCAGGATGCCGGCCTGCGGCCCCGTGTACGAGATCGCGTCGTACCCCTCGCCGATCAGGGTCATGGCCAGCAACGCCACGGCCTGCTTTTCGCCCGTGGCCAGCAGCGCGTCGTACTCGCGCCGGGCAGCTTTCGGGTCCGGCAGGACCTCGCGCGCCTGGGCCACCAGCGCGTCGGTGGTGTGGCCCTGCGCCGAGCTCACCACCACGACGGCGTGCCCGGCCTCGACGGCGCGGATCACGCGCCGGGCCACGTTTTTGAGCCGCTCGACGTCGGCCACCGACGTCCCGCCGTACTTCTGCACCAGGATCGGCTTCACGGGCATCCCCCCAAAACGACGGCAACTATAAGGGGAACGCCTCGCCCTTGCCAAGTGCGCTTCAACGGGAGGTCGCGTTCAACGTGAAGCGGTACACCGCCGGGCTCTGCCAAGCCACCTCGCTGCCGAACTCGAACCGCACGCGCACGGCGCGCGCGGCCTTGAGTCCGTGCAAGGAGTACCGACTCTGACCGGATCGCAGCGGAAACGTGATCCGGTCGACGAACGTGTGAAAGTCGCTGTCGGAGCTCTCGACCACGGCGGTGAGTTCCTGCCCCTGCAGGTCGGCCTCGACGACGAGGCTTTGAAAGTCCACGCGCTCGTTGAAGCGGTGCGGCTGGGTCGCAAACGAGCCGGCGGGGAGGTAGCCGTCGCGGTAGCGCAGCGTGCGGTAGCCGTTCTCCTGCAGGCCCGTCACGAACACCCGTCCCTGCGCGTCGGCCCGCACGGCGTAGCCGCGGCCGGAGCCGGGCGCGGCCTCGGGGCGGGACCATACGAGGTTTCCCCGCGAATCGAACTTGAGCGTATGAAAGCGCTCGTTCCCGCCGTCGAGGCTGCCCCCCGTCACCAGCAGGTTGCCCAGCGGGTCCCAGCTCGCGCCGTAGGCCAGATCGCGTGCGCTCGCGTTTTCGGACCGGGTCCAGTTGAGCCGCCCGTCGGCGTCGAACGCGGCCACCAGGAAGTCGACCCGGCTGCCGCGCTCGCTGTAGCCGGCCACGGCCACCTGTCCGTTGAGCGCCACGGCCTGCGCCACCTCCTCGCCGCCCGCGTCGTAGCCGCGCGACCAAAGCAGGCGCCCGCCGGCGTCGTACTTGAGCAGGAGCAGGTCCTTTTGCCCCGCCACCAACGTGGTGCCGGCCACGTAGACGTGGCCACGCCCGTCGAGCGCGACGTCGTAGGACCAGTCGCCGGCGTGCCCGTCGTGGCGCCGTTGCCAGAGGAGGTTCCCGTCCGCGTCGTACAGCAGCGTGAGCACGTCGGCATCCTGCAGCGTCGAGACCCCGGTGACAACGACCCGGCCGCTGCCGTCGGCGGCCACGGCCTGGGCGCGGTCGTCCCCGCCGCCCGAGAACAGGCGTTGCCAGAGCAAGCGGCCGTCGGTATCGTATTTGGACAGCAGGAAATCGTTGCCGCTGATCCAGCTGTAACCGGCCACGTAGGCGTTGCCCGCCGGGTCGGCGGCCAGCCCCATGGCCCGGCTCGTGCCACCGCTCTCCTGGGTGCGGTCCCAGAGCACGCGCCCGTCCGGCGTGCACTTGAGCACGTGCAAGAACTCCCCGCTGCCCCGCCGAACGTGGCCGGCGATCAGGAGGTTGCCCTGCCCGTCCAGCACCAGCGCCCGCGGGGATCCTTTAAACTGGGGGAGGCGCTGATCCCAGTCGAGCTGGAGGCGCTGTGCCAGCGACACCGCATCGCCTTGCAGCGTCGTGCCGTCGAACGTTCCGCGCATCCAGTCCATCGCTTGGGCCTGGGTCCACTGCACGGGAAGTCCTGCAGAAAAGGATCGCCCCCCTCCGAACCCGATCGCCAGCACGAGCGCCAACATGCACGCGACGCTGCCTCGTCTTGTCATCATATCTCACTCGCTTTGATGCGACGTTGATCAGGCTCGAATGTAATGGATTAGACACCCAGAAAAAGTAACGTCGATCACGCAGGAGGCGCAGCTGGGAGGGGTGTGTCGGCGCAAACGTTTACCCTCGGGCTGGGGCGTGTTTGTGCCTACCTCTGCAACACTGCCAGCACGACCCGCACGACGATGAACGCCCAGCCGGCCACGACCACCAGCTCAAGACGGGGCGCGCTATAAACGCTCTGCGCCAAACTTGACTTGCAAGTTGCGGCTGAAGTTTGGCCTGTCAGCGCTCTCGTGAAGGCTTGACTTTCTCGATAGATCGTGCTATAGTTAGAACTCAACTCAACTCAACTCAACTCGACAAGGAGGTTTGTGATGGAAAAACATTCATTCCTCAGCCGGCGCAAGTTTCTCAAGTACGCGGGAGTCACTGGCTTGTGGACAATGAGCTCCAGTTTCTTGCAAGAGCTGGCCTTGACCGCCGATACCTTTTCGATTCAATCCGGCTATGGCATCGGCCGCTTCAAGCCCTACGGGTTGCGACAGGGCGGCCAGGGGCTGGAAATCTCCTTCACCTCCGATGCTGGAGCGCTTTTAGCCCGTTATGAATTTTCCCCTCATCGGTTGACAGCGCTGGTGCGCGGTCAGGAGGGCCACCTGATCCAGGCTGAACTGAAAAGCTCGGTGCCGTTCACTCAGATCATCCAGCCTGAGCGTCAACCGCCCGCGTTCGACCCCGAAGTTTCCCAGGACCCCAAGCGCTTTGCCGCGCTGCGCCAAGCGGCAGTGGCAAGCGTTGAGCCGGAGCAGGCGTCGCTGCTGCGGCACACCCTGCAAGTCGACCAACAGGTTTGGCAGACGCCCGGTGAAATACTGTTGGACCTTGCACCCACCAATCCGCAGGAGGTTGAATCCGTCCAAAAGGCCTTGAATGCGCTGGAACGCACGCCGTTGGCGCAAACCACGCAAGCGTTTAACCTATTCATGTCTAATTTAAAGGTGAAACAAGGGGTTGAAGCTCAGCTTGCCAGATGGCAGAATCGAGGCGTGGTGGCCTTTGCAGCCAAGCCATCTTGCATCATTGGGATAGTGATGATTTTGTCCATACCCATCGGACTCGGCTTTGTTACAGGAGGGGTTAGTTTTGCATTCTGGTTTGTAACATCACACGCGCAAGTTATTGGTACAGCGCTTGGCTGTGCAGGTCTTTGAGATGATCTGTTAGTCAATTACGCACCATCAGATCTGGTTTGTTACCGATTACTGCAAAAGAAACGTCATGCAATGATCGCGACACGTGCGAAGCCTGCGAGTTTTGGGCCAACGTACTTATGCAGTGATCGATAGATGCTCCAAGGAGGGTTGACATGGAAGGCTGGCAGAGTGAAGCCCAACAACTTCTCGCCTCTGCCTGGGGTGGAGTTTTGATCTTTGCCTTAGGCATGTTTTTTGGGCTTATTGCGGGGTTGAGCTCCTGGGTTAGAAAAGTATGGAATCCTGTGTTAACCCTAGGAGCCTTGATAGGTGTACTGCAGACCAGCTTGCTCGCGTATGAAAACGACCATCACCTTGTTGGACTGATCTTGGTGGCTATGCTGGTTGAAACGATTTTGGTCGTTTTCGTTGGCTTCTGGCGAGCGAAAAAGCATGGGTTACCGTTTTCGCCCCGCAACTTGCGCCAGCGCATGCCTAAGGCCAAGAGCTTCGACGAGCTAGTGTGAGTTGAGGAGGACTTTGAACCGCCCCGGGTATACCGGAGGGTGGATTACGTGAGTCCGGCCACGAGGGCCGGAGCCGCCTGATTCTGGTAGTGTACCATCTCAAACTCCGCAGGTGGAACGTAGCCGATGGGCTCAAGCAAGCGCCGACGGTTAAACCAGTCCACCCAGTTGAGGGTCTCGAACTCGACATGGTCCACGTTATGCCAAGGTCCAAGCGGATGAATCACCTCCGTTTTGTACAGGCCGATGATCGTCTCGGCCAGCGCGTTGTCGTAGGAATCACCGATGCTGCCTACTGAGGGTTCAATGCCCGCTTGGGCAAGACGCTCGGTGTAGCGTATGGACAGATACTGCACGCCCCGGTCACTGTGATGCACCAGCTGCTGGGTGTCGGGACGCGCGTAGAGAGCCTGTTCCAAGGCATCCAGCGCCAGGTCACTGCGCAGTGATCGTGACACGCGCCAGCCTACGATCCTCCGCGAAAACGCGTCGATGACAAACGCCACGTACACGAATCCCGACCAGCTGGTCACGTAAGTCAGATCCGCCACCCACAGCTGATTGGGTTGGCTGGCCGTGAAGTCACGTTTTACCAGATCCGCCGGACGCGCCGCCGCCTCGTCGGGGAGGGTCGTGCGCAGCTTCCGGCCCCGCACGGCCCCTGCCAGGCCTAACTGACGCATCAACCGCTCCACGGTGCAGCGGGCAACCTCAATGCCCTCCCGGCCGAGCTGACGCCAGATCTTGCGGGCTCCGTAGAGCCGACGGCTCTCATGCCAGACCCGCTTGATCTCCTCACACAGCACAGCATCCCGACGGGCACGCTCCGGCCGCCGCCAAGGATCAGCTTGGCGCGCCTTGTGCTCGTAGTAGGTCGACGGGGCGATCGGCAGCACGGCACAGATCGGCTCGACCCTGTAGACCTGACGCTGCTCATCGATGAAGGTGATCATCGTTTCGGTTGCCGGTCGAGCTCCGCCTGGGCGAAAAAAGCCGATGCCTTACGCAGAATCTCGTTCGCCCGCCGCAGCTCGCGGTTCTCCCGCTCAAGTTCCTTGATGCGCGCCCGCTCGTCGCTGCTCAGCCCTGCGCGCCGACCCGTGTCGATCTCGGTACGACGCACCCAGTTCCGCAAGGTCTCCCGAGAACAGCCTATCTTCTCCGCAATCGAGACGATCGCCGACCACTGCGAGTCGTACTCCCGCACATGCTCCAGCACCATCCGCACCGCCCGCTCCCTTACTTCCGGAGAGTATCTGTTTGGTCTGGCCATGATCCCATCCTCTCAAGGTATTTGGTCTCCGGCAATCCCGGGGCGGTTCACTTCGATCGTGTGTCAGGGAGTAGGTTAGTTCAGTGTTCTGGTTGCTTAACAGGAATCTTAGCAGCTACCCAGTTTAAATCCCGTAGCCTCACCCTCGGGCTGGGGCGTGTCTGTGTCTACCTCTGCAACACTTCCATCACGACCCGCACCGCGATGAGCGCCCAGCCTGCCACCACGACGAGCCAGGCGAGCTTTTTGGCCACCTCGGCCACCACCAGGATGACCGTGATGAGCGCCAGGAAGCCGATCGGGTCGATTAACTGTTGCGGGGTCTGGAGCGGCAGCAGCGAGTCCAGCAGCCCGACGATGACGCCGCCTGCCCAGTGGGCCACGGTGTAGAAAAACGAGAGCAGTTGGTCCACATATCCCTCGGGCGGCACGGGCACGTCCGAGGCGTCGGGCTGCAGGGCCAGCGCGAACAGCATCGGCATCGGTTCCCCCTTGTGCGGCTTGAAACTCGCCCGCGGCGTGCGAACGGTGCTCGAATTCTAAGTCGCTTGCCGCACGGCCTCCAGGGCACTTGGGTTTTCCAGCGAGGACACGTCGCCGGGGTCCTGGCCCAGCGCGGCGGCGCGCACGGCCCGGCGCACGATCTTGGCGCTGCGCGTCTTGGGCAACTCGGACACGAAGCGGATTGTTGCGGGCTTGAACGCCTTGCCCAGGGTCGAGACGACCCCGTCCACCAGCTCGTCCCGCAGCGTCTCACCGGGCTCGTGGCCCGGTTGGAGCACGACGTAGCACCAGACGGCCTGCCCTTTGAGCTCGTGCGGCACCCCGACGGCGGCGGCTTCCTGGACCGCCGGATGTTCGACCAAAGCGGACTCGAACTCGGCCGGCCCCACGCGCTTGCCGGCGATCTTGATGGTGTCGTCGCTGCGCCCGTGCAGGAACCAGTGGCCGTCGGCGTCGATCGAGGCCCAGTCGCCGTGGACCCAGACGCCCTCCCAGCGCGACCAGTACGTCTCCAGGTAGCGCGCGGGGTCGTTCCAGACGCCGCGCGTCATGCCGGGCCAGGGCTGCTTGCAGACGAGCTCGCCCACCGCGCCGCGCACGGGGTTGCCTTCGGCGTCGAACACGTCGACATCGACGCCCAGGGCGGGTCCGCCGAGCGAACAGACCTTGAGCGGGACGACCGGCGTCGGCGACAGGAAGCACGCCCCGACCTCGGTCCCGCCCGAGAGGTTGATGATGGGCGCGCGCCCGCCGCCGACGTGTTCGAGACACCAGCGGTAGGGCTCAGGGTTCCAGGGCTCGCCGGTCGAGCCGACGATGCGGATGCTGCTGAGGTCGTGCTGCTGCAGGGGGTCGGTCCCGTGCTTGCTGAGGGCGCGGATGAGCGTCGGGGAAACGCCAAGAATCGAGATCCCGTGCCGCTCGACCATGGACCAGAGACGGTCGGGCCCGGGGTAATCGGGCGCGCCTTCGTACAGGAACACCGTCCCGCCGCTGGCCAGGCCGCCCACGACCTCCCAGGGCCCCATGATCCAGCCCATGTCCGTGATCCAGAACAATACGTCCTCGCCCGGGTGCAGGTCGGTCTGGTGGTAGACCTCCTGCGCGATTTTCACCAGAAAGCCGCCGTGGACGTGCACCGCCCCCTTGGGCCGCCCGGTCGTGCCCGAGGTGTAGGCGATCATGAAGGGCGCTTCGGCATCCATCGATTCGGCCCGGACGGGCTCGGACCCCTCGGGCGCGGCCTCGTGCCACCAGCGGTCGCGCTCCGGATTCCAGGGGACCGGGGCGCCGGTGTGCCGGAACACGAGCACGCGTTCGAGCGCCGGGCAGGCCGCGGCGGCCTCGTCGGCCACGGCCTGCATGTCGACGTGCACACCCTTGCGGTGGAAGCCGTCGGCCGTGATCAGGAGTTTGGCCTCGCAGTCGTTGAGCCGCGCGGCCACGGCGCTCGCGCCGAAGCCCGAGAAGATCGGCGTCAGGATCGCCCCGAGCTTGGCGACGGCCATGAAGGCCACGACGTTTTCCGGAATCATGGGCATGAAGATCCCGACCCGGTCACCGCGCCCAAGGCCCAGGTCGCGCAGCGCGACGCAGAGCCGGTCGACCGCGCGCTTGAGCTCGGCGTAGCTCAAGGCGCGCACCGCCCCGTCCTCGGCCTCGCCGATCAGGGCCACGCGTTCGGGATGCCGCGCGGCCTGGAGGTCGACGCACTGGTGCGCGAGGTTGAGCTTCCCGCCCACGAACCACTGGGCCCAGGGCGTCCCGCGGGAGAGGTCGAGCACGCGCTCGTAGGGGGTGAACCAGTGGATGCCGAGTTCCTGCTCGACCGCGCCCCAGAACCAGGCGACGTCCTGCCGCGAGCGCGCGACGAGTTCGCCGTAGGAAGCGATCCCGTGGGCATCCATGAAGCGCTTGACGTTGCTGCGGGCGACGACCTCGGGGGTGGGAGTCCAGGCGTACTGGCTCACGCTACCTCCTTTGGGGATGGACGCGCCGCGATCAAAACGCAGCGCGCGGCTTCTCCGGCCCGTTACGCGTAGAGCCCGCGCACCCGCGCCGCCTCGGCCACGCGGTCGACGGCCACGATGTAGGCGGCTGTGCGCATCTCGACCTTGTGGTCCAGGTGCGCGTCCAGCACGCGCTTGAACCCGTGGGTCATGAAGCGCTTGAGCATGTGGTCGACGGTGCCCTCGTCCCAGAAGTAGAAGGCGCGGTCCTGCACCCACTCGAAGTAGGACACGGTCACGCCGCCCGCGTTGGCCAGGATGTCCGGCACGACGAACACGCCGCGGTCGTAGAGGATCTCGTCGGCCTCCTGGCTCGTGGGGCCGTTGGCCAGCTCGATCACGGTCTTGGCTTTGATCTTGTGCGCGTTGTCCTCGGTGATGACGTTCTCGAGCGCCGCGGGCACCAGCATGTCGCAGTCGATCTCCAGGAGCTGCTCGTTGTCGATTGGGTCCGTCCCCGGGAAGTCGACCACGGTGCGGGTCTCCTTGACCTGCTTGACCAGCTTGGGGATGTCGATCCCGTTCTCGTTGTAGATCCCGCCGTTGACGTCGCTGACCGCGATCACCTTGGCGCCCTGGTCGAAGCAGTACTTGGCCATGTGGCTCCCGACGTTGCCGAAGCCCTGGATGGCCACGCGCGTGCCGCGGAAGTCCATGCCGAGGTAGTCGAGCGTCTCCTGGGCCACGAAGAAGCCGCCGCGGCCCGTGGCGCCCTCGCGCCCGGCCGAGCCGCCCAGCACCTTGGGCTTGCCGGTCACGAGACCCGGCATGAAGCTGTCCTTGTGCATGCTGATCGTGTCCACGATCCAGGCCATCTCGCGCTCGCCGGTGTAGACGTCGGGGGCCGGGATGTCCTGGTCGGGGCCGATGATCGGACCGATCTCGGCGGCGTAGCGGCGCGTCATGCGCTCGAGCTCGGGCGCGGACATCTCGGCCGGGTTGCACTGGATGCCGCCCTTGGCCCCGCCAAACGGCAGGCTGACCACGGCGCACTTCCAGGTCATGAGCACGGCCAGCGCCTCGACCTCCTCGATGGTGACGTCGGGGTGGTAGCGGATACCGCCCTTGCAGGGCCCCAGCAGCGCGTGGTGCTGGACGCGGAAGCCCTCGTAGCACCGGGTCGTGCCGTCGTCCATGCGCACCGGGATGTTGACGACGAGCTTGCGCTTGGGGGAGCGCAGCACCTTGGAGATCCAGTCCTCCAGCTTGAGGTGCTCGGCGGCCAGGTCGAAGAAGTGCCGGGCCGTCTCGAGCATGCTGATCTCGGTGCGACGCCGCAGCTCCGAGGTGGCCTGCGTGCGCGCCTTCTTCGACGGTCCCGGTTCAACCATGGGCGCGCCTCCCGCCGTGCGGCCGTTTGACGCGTGTGCGTAGCATCATTCGTCCTCCTCCTGAGAATCTACCGTTTCGGACAGCCCCCGCAAGCGGGCCTCGACCCGCCCGTAGACCGAGCGCGGCGAGAACGCGCGCCCGTCACGGCGCCCGACCGTGCGCCCCGTCAGGACCCGCAGCCCTTCCTCGACCCACTTGATCCCCCAGAGGTGGAAGCGCCCCTCCCGCACGGCCTCGACCACGTCCCGGTGCAGCATGAGGTCGTCGACGTTTTGCGCCGGGATGATCGCGCCCTGCTCGCCGGTAAGCCCCTTGGCCTTGCAAACCCGGAAGAACCCCTCGACCTTCTGGTTGACGCCGCCCACGGGCTGGACCCGCCCCTTCTGGTTCATCGAACCCGTGACCGCGATGCCTTGCAAGAGTGGGACGTCGGCCAGCACGGACAGCAGCGCGTAGAGCTCGGCGCACGAGGCGCTGTCGCCGTCCACGGGGGAGTAGCTTTGCTCGAAGGTGAGGCTGGCCGACAGGCTCAGCGGCCACTCGCGCGCGAACGTCTCGCCGAGCCAGGCTTTGTGGATGAGCATGCCCTTGGTGTGGATCTTGCCCGAGAGCTCGGCCTCGCGTTCGATGTTGACCACGCCGTCCTTGCCGGCGTAGGCCGCGGCCGTAATGCGCACAGGCCGGCCGAACGAGACGTCGCCCAGCTCGTAGACCGTCAGGCCGTTGACCTGCCCCACGGCCGCGCCGGCCACGTCCACCAGCAGGTCGCCGTCTTGAAGCATCTCCCGAATGACCTCCTCGACCAGGTTGGCCCGGAAGTGCTTTTGGTCGATGGCGCGCTCGACGTGGCCGCCCGCGACCCGCGCATCCCCCGCTTGCCGCGCCCAGTAGTCGGCCTCGCGCACGATAACCATGATGTCGCTGAAGCGTGCACTCAGGCGTTTTTGGCTCCCGACCAACTGCGCGGCGTACTCCACCACGCGGGCCACGCCGGAGCGCTGGAACGGGAGCAGGTCGCGCTCCGCGCAACGGGCGCGCACGAACTGGGCAAAGGCCCGTTCGACCCCCGCCTCCCAGCGGATCTGGTCCGAAAACTCGCTTTTAACGTTGAAGAACTTGCCGAAATCCTCGTCGACCTGGTCCAGCAATTGGTACAACTCGTGGCCGCCCACGACGATGACCTTGACCTCCATCGGGAACGGCTTCGGCCGCAGCCCGCCGGCCACGTTGAGCCCGCCGTTGTCGGGGTCCTCCATCTGGATCTCGCCGCACTTGAGCGCGACCTTGAGCCCTTCCCAGCTGGCGGGGTTGCGCATCAGGTTGTCCCCGTTGAGCACGAGGTAGCCGCCGTTGGCCGCGTGCAGCGACCCCGGCTTGACCAGCGTGAAGTCCGAGGTGAGCGCGCCCATCTGGACCCGGTGCTCGATGCGGCCGAACAAGTTCGAGTACGTAGCGTTGTCCTGCACGATGACGGGCGCCCCGCGGGTGAGGCTGTGGTCCACCAGGACGTTGACCTGATACTTGTAGAAGAGGTCCTGTCCCTCGGCGCTTTGGGCCGCCGCGCCCGCCTCCTCGTCGGAGGGGAGGAATTGCGCCACATTGGCCATCAAGTGGTTCTCCACCGCGTCGAGGTAGTCCAGCACGGCTTGCCGCCCCTCGTGCTTCTCCCGCAACCGGTTGACCGGCGGGTGGATCAAAAACGAGGCCACCTCGCGGTTGAGCCGGTCCAGCTTCTCCATCCGCCGCTCCTCCAGCGCCGTGACCTCGCGGATGACCTTCTGGACCTGCGGCTGCAGTTGGGTCTGGGTTTCCTCCAGGCGCTGGCGCTCGGTTTCGCTCAACTGCGCGTAGGCGTCCTCGGTCATGGGCTGGCCGTCTTCGCGCAGCGGGATGAGGTTGATCCCAATGGGCGTGCGCTGCAGCGCAAAGCCGCGTTCGCCCACCTCGGCTTCGAGGGCCTCGAAGGCGCGGGCGCGTTCGGCAACGACGGACTCGTCCACCTCGTGGCGCCGGTCCTGATACTCCCGGCTGTGGAACGCGTTCGGCACGCTGTGCTTGAGCCCGTCGATCAGGCGACTCATGTCCGCCCGCAGGCGCTCCCCTTCACCGGCTGGCAGGCGCAGCGGGGCGGGGAAGTAGGGATCCTCGAAGTTGAAGACATAGCACAGATCGGGCGGGGGGGGCTCGTTGGCGCTCACCCGTTCCAGGAAGGCCCGCACCGTGGACGTCTTGCCCGTGCCGACGTCGCCGGCCACGTAGATGTTGTAGCGCCGGTCCCGGATGCCGAGCCCGAGCTCGAGCGCTTTGACGGCCCGTTCCTGGCCGATGATCCCGTCCAGCGGGGGGAGGTCGTCGGTGGTCTCGAAGTCGGCGACCTTGAAGGCACAGCGTCGGTAGATCTGGCTGGGCTTGAGTTCTCTTACCATAAGGATCGCAAGGATCGCTCCCGTGGCCCCGCCCGCCGAGCGTGTGACCACCCCCTGCGGGGCGGTGGCGGGCGGGGTTTTCGCAATAAGGGCTCAGCATACCGGCTTCCCGGGGGCGTCACAACACTCGGGGTCCCCCCCTATCGAAAAGCGATGCCGGCAGCTATAATCCGGGATGGAGTGGAGTCGTCCCCTATGAATACGACGTGGTTAATCCTCGCCGCCGGGTTCGTGTTGCTCGCCAGCCGTCGCTTCCGCCCCGACTTCGTGGCGCTGGCCACGGTGTTGACGCTGCAGCTGGCCGGCGCGCTCACGCTGGACCAAGCCCTGGCGGGCTTCAGCAACCCGGTTGTGATCACGATCGCGGCCTTCATGATCCTGAGCTACGCCGCGCGCAACCTGGACTGGCAGCGTCGCTGGGAGGGTTGGCTCAACCGGCGGCGCGGCACGACCGGCTGGCTCAATTTCTGGTCCATGTGGGGCGCGGGCCTGTTGTCGGGCTTCATGCAGGAGGAGCAAGCCGTCGGGGCGCTGCTGCCCGGCACGGTGCGCGTCGGGCGGCGCCACGGCGTGCCCCCGTCGAAGCTGCTGCTCTCGCTGGCCTACGGGGCGCTCATGGGCCGCTCGCTTTGGCTCGTGGGCAGCCCGGCGGCGTTGCTGGTGGCCTGGTACATGGGCACGCAGGGGGTACGCACTTTCCAGGTCTACGACCTCGCCCTGATCAGCCTGATCGCGCTCCTGGCCGGCTCGCTGTTCATGGGGCTGGTGGGACACACCGTGTTGCCGTCGCGGCGTTCGGAGGTCGACCCGTTGGACCGCTTCAAGGTGCGCGAACGGCTCATGGAGTTCATCGTGCGCGCGGATTCGCCCGTGATCGGCCGCGCCCTGGGCGAGGTCGAGTGGAGCCGCGACATGGACGTGATCGTGCTGGGCGTGATCCGCACGCACGACCCCATCCTTGCCCCGCCGGCCCAGCTCCAGTTGGCCTACGGTGACGTCTTGATCGTGCAGGCCGACCCGGAGCGCGTCGGGCGCCTGAGCCGGGAGGCCGGGCTCGAGCCCGTCCCGCGCGCCAAGCTCAGCCCCGCCGACATCACCTACGGCGACATCGAGCTGGTCGAGGTGGCCGTACGCCTCGACTCCTCGCTACAGGGCCAGACGCTGCGCCAGGCCGACTTTCGCAGACGCTACGGGCTCTCGGTGCTGGCCATCGAGCGGGGCCCGCAGGTGCTGGTCGACGGCATCGCCGACACGGTGCTCCAGGGGGGGGACGTGTTGCTGCTGCAGGGGGACCGCCGGCGCGTCGACCTCATGCTACCCGAGGCCAAGGCCATCCCGCTGGGCGAGCGCGCGTTGCCCAGCGTGACCCGCGAGCGCAGCGGCTGGGCGCTGGGTGGGGTGCTGGTCGGGCTCGGGCTGGCCGGGAGCGGCTGGCTCCCGATCCCGATCGCGTTCCTGCTGATCGCGCTGTTGATGGCCGTGCTCACGCGCTACCCGATGCGCGTGGCCTACCGCTCCATGGACTGGCCGCTGCTCGTCCTGCTGGCCGCGGTCGTCCCGTGGTCCCTGGCCATGACCGCCAGCGACGTCTCGGGCGGGTTGGTGGACCTGCTGCTGTTGATTTGGGAGCAGCCGCACCCCCACCTCGTGCTGCACACGCTTTACTGGACCGCGGTGGGGCTCGTGACGGTGCTGAACGCGCCCGTGGTGGCCATGCTGCTCTCGCCCGTGGCGCTGGGCGCCGCCGCCCAGCTCGGCGTCAACCCGGAGCCGTTCCTGGCCACGGTGGCGCTGGCCTCGTCGTTCGTGTTCCTGTGGCCCGTGGGGCACCGCACCCACGTGCTGGTCCAGGGCGCCGGCGGCTACTCGCTGGACGACTACGCCAAGGTCGGGTTGTGGCTTTCGATCCTGTTGGGCCTGGTGCTCACGCTGGTCGTGCCCGTGCTCTGGCCCTTCTAGCGGGCCATTTGCGGAACGTCGATTTCCCGTTCGCAAAGGACATATTTCCCTTGCCTCCGGCGAAAAACACGTTAGCTTGGGGGTTGACAGTGTCAAGGCACTGTGCTATGGTAGTGAAACTTCACCAACTGAAAGGAGGCGACCGTTATGTACGCACGAACGCATAAGGGTCATCCGCAGCCAACCCCCCCGTCCCACCGAGGGACCTTCCTAATTATCGCCTCCCTTCTAGTTATTCTGCCCCTATAGGGGCACTTCACTTTCTTCATCCAGCCAATACGGTTGAGATAAGACGACTTCCATCTGCGCGTATCTGAGGTCGCACCGCCCCAAGCGCGTGCGATGCGGCCGCTTGCCACAACACGATGAGACAAGAAAAGGAGTTGTTCTATGCTCTGCCCGAAATGCAACCAGCACATGTTTGAGGACCACTTCGGCTTTCCCGAGAGCACGATGGAGCTCTGGCGCTGTTCCAACGCGGCCTGCGATTACACCTTCGAGATGCGCGCCAACACGCGCGGCTTCAGCTTCGCCTTCGAGCAGGAGCGCGACCTGGACTACAGCCGGCCGCAGGCCGCACCGCGCTTCAACAGCGGCGGATTCCCGAATCAGGTGTTCGGGGCGTTCGAACCCGCCCGGGCGCCGTTCCGCGGGGAGGGCGCATGAGCGCGCAGCGGGTGGCGCAAGTGGCCGTGAACCGGCTGCGCGGGCACGAGGAGACGGACCCGACCGCCGTTCGCCGGGCGGCTGCCCGCCGCAGCGGGCTCAGCGGCTTAAAGGAGAGGGAATGAACACATCGACGGAAGCGAAAAAGCCCCTTCACGCACCCGCCCGGCGGGACGCCCGCAGGCGTACGGGCGCGGAGGCGGTCGTGGAGGGGCTCAAGGCCGAGGGCGTCGAGTGGCTCTTCGGCATGACCGGCGGCGCGATCATGCCGGTCTACGACGCCCTGTTTCGGGACGGACACCTGCGCCACGTCATGGTCGGGCACGAGCAGGGCGGCGCGCACATGGCCGAAGGCTACGCGCGCGTCACCGGCAAGCCTGGCGTCGTGATCACGACCAGCGGGCCCGGCGCCACCAACCTCGTCACCGGCCTGGCCGATGCCGCCATGGACTCCACGCCGCTGGTGGCCATCACGGGCCAGGTGGCCACGGCCCTCATCGGCAACGACGCGTTTCAGGAGTCCGACGTGCGCGGCATCACGATGCCCGTGAGCAAGCACAACTACCTGGTCCGTTCGACCGACGAGCTGCCGCGGGTGGTCTCCGAGGGGTTTTATCTGGCCCGCTCGGGCCGGCCGGGCCCCGTGTTGCTGGACATCCCCAAGGACGTGAGCAACGGGCACACGGACGCCCCACGCCCCGAATCGATCGAGCTGGCCGGCTACGCCCCGCCCTTCGAGGGGCACCCGCGTCAGGTCCGTAAGGCACTCGAGGCGCTGCGCGCGGCCGAGCGGCCCGTCATCCTGGCCGGCGGCGGCGTGCTGCACGCCGAGGCTTCCGACGAGCTGAAAGCGTTTGCCGAGGCGCTGGACATCCCGGTGGTGAGCACGCTGATGGGGCTCGGAAACTTTCCGATCGACCACCCGCTCTCGCTTGGGATGCCGGGCATGCACGGGACCGGGTACGCCATCAAGGCGCTGCACCAGTGCGACTTGATGCTCTGCGTGGGCACGCGACTCGACGACCGCATCACGGGCAAACTGGACGAGTTCGCCCCCTGGGCCAGCGTGATTCACGTCGACATCGACGCCTCCGAGATCAGCAAGAACGTCCCGGCGGTGGTCCCGATCGTGGGACACGCCAAGCCCGTGCTGCGCGAGCTGACGCGCGGGGCTGCAAGCTGGGAAGATCGCCCCGATTGGTCTCCCTGGCACAAGCAGCTCAACGCTTGGCGCCGCGAGTTTCCGCTGAGTTATCGCGAGAAAAGCGACTGGATCCTGCCCCAGCAGGTGGTCGAGGCCGTGGACGATCTCTTGGACGACGAGGCCATCGTGTCCACCGGCGTGGGCCAGCACCAGATGTGGACCGCGCAGTACTACACCTTCCGCAAGCCGCGCACCTGGCTCACCAGCGGCGGCCTCGGGACGATGGGCTACGGCTTCCCCGCCGCCATCGGCGCCAAGCTGGCCCGGCCCGAGAGCGCCGTGGTCTGCATCGACGGCGACGGCTCGTTCGTCATGACCATGCAGGAGCTGGTGACGGCCGTGCGCTACCGCGTGCCGGTCGTGGTGGCGATCGTGAACAACGCCTTCCTCGGCATGGTGCGCCAGTGGCAGCACCTGTTCTTCGACAACCGCTTCGCCGAGACCGAGATGGCCCCGCCGCCGTTTGCCAAGATCGCCGAAGCGTTCGGCGCGCTGGGCCGGCGAGTCGAGCGGCCCGAGGACCTGCGCCCCTCG
The DNA here is from genome assembly GCA_964572855.1 of uncultured Thermotogae bacterium. Taxonomy (GTDB): domain Bacteria; phylum Bipolaricaulota; class Bipolaricaulia; order RBG-16-55-9; family JAJCYT01; genus CAZNGF01. Next base: position 36,382 of record CAZNGF010000016.1, read on the forward strand.
TTGCAGTGGGCGCTGGCGGCGGCCGAGTCGCAGAGGCTCCCGGCCGTGCTCGACGTGCGCGTCGACCCCGAGGAGTGCGTCTACCCCATGGTGCCGGCGGGGCAGGCCAACGCCAACTTCCTGTCCGGACCACAAGGGAGGGCGTGATGGAGCAACTCCACCCCATCTCGGCCATCGTCGTAAACGAAAGCGGGGTATTGGCCCGGATCGCGGGCCTGTTCGCCCGGCGCGGCTTCAACATCGACTCGCTGGCCGTGGGCGAGACCCAGGAGCCCGGCCTCTCGCGCATGACCATCGTCGTGCGCGGCGACGACCGCGTGCTGGAGCAGGTGGTCAAGCAACTGAGCCGGCTGGTGGACTGCGTCAAGGTGAGCGACCTGGCCCAGGACCCCCACGTCGAGCGCGATCTCGCCCTCATCAAGGTGAGCGCGGCCCGCCAGCACCGCAGCGAGATCATCGAGCTGGTCGACATCTTCCGCGCGAAGATCGTGGACGTAGGCGAACGCAGCGTCATGGTCGAGATCGCCGGCCACAGCGAGAAGGTCGACGCCATGATCGACATGCTGCGCCCCTACGGCATAAAGGAGCTGGCCCGCACTGGCCGCATCATTTTGGCGCGCGGCCAGCGGACCGAGGCCCGCGCCGAGCGCGCGCCCCGCGCCGCGCCGGTGGCGGGCTAGCGGTCGAGACACGTTCCATCCGTCCGACGCACGAAGGCGATAATTACTTGAGGTGATACCGATGCCGAACATTTACTACGAATCCGACGCAAACCGGTCGCTGCTCGATGGCAAGCGCGTGGCCGTGCTGGGCTACGGCAGCCAGGGCCGCGCGCACGCGCTCAACCTGCACGATTCCGGGGTCGAGGTTGTGGTGGGCTTGCGCCCGGGCGGGGCGTCCTGGACGCAAGCCGAGGACGACGGGCTCGTCGTGGCCGCCCCGCAGGACGCCGCCAAGGACGCCGACCTGATCGCCTTTCTCGTCCCCGACCCCGTCCAGCCCGGGATCTACCGGGAGGCCGTCGAGCCCACGCTCTCCGGGCGCCAGACATTGCTGTTCGCCCACGGCTTCAACGTGCACTACGGCCAGATCACGCCGCCCGCAAACGTCGACGTGATCATGATCGCGCCCAAGGGACCGGGCAACCTGGTCCGAAAACTCTACGCCGAGGGGCAAGGCGTGCCCTGCCTGCTGGCCGTGGCCCAAGACGCGTCCGGGCAAGCCAAGGACACGGCGCTGGCCTACGGCAGCGCGCTGGGCGGGACACGCGCCGGCGTGCTCGAGACGAGCTTTCAAGAGGAGACCGAAACCGACCTGTTCGGCGAGCAGGCGGTGTTGTGCGGCGGGATCAGCTCGCTGATGAAGGCCGGGTTCGACACGTTGGTCGAGGCCGGCTACGCGCCCGAGATGGCCTACTTCGAGTGCATCCACGAGATGAAGCTCATCGTCGACTTGATCTACAACGGCGGCCTGGAGCACATGCGCCGCTTCGTGAGCGACACCGCCAAGTACGGCGACCTCACCCGCGGGCCGCGCGTGGTCGACGAGCGCACGCGCGAGGCCATGAAACAGATCCTGGACGAAATTCAATCCGGCAAATTCGCCACCGAATGGGTACTGGAGAACCAGGCGGGCCGGCCCACCTACCGCGCGCTGCTGCGCCGCGAGGACGCGCACGCCGCCAACGCCGTGGGAGAGACGCTGCGGGACATGATGGGCTGGCTGCAGGAGGATGCGTCCAAGCAGAAGGAGGTGGTCACCGTTGGGCGTTCCGGTTGAGATCTTCGACACGACGCTGCGGGACGGGGAGCAGACCCCCGGCGTGGGCTTCTCGGTCGCCGACAAGGTCAAGGTCGCGCGCAAGCTCGACGAGCTGGGCGTCGACGTGATCGAGGCGGGCTTCCCGGTCAACTCCGAGGAGGAGCGCGACGCCGTGGCCCAGATCGCGCGCTCGGTGGGGACCACGGTCTGCGGCCTGGCGCGCGTCGTGCCCGTCGACGTCGAGGTCGCCATCGAGTGCGGCGTGGGCATGGTGCACGTGTTCGCCCCGACCTCCGAGGTCCAGATGACCCACGCCATCCACAGCTCGCGCGCGCAGGTGCTGGAGCGGTCCCGGGCGGCCGTGCAGCAGGTCAAGGACGCCGGGCTCGTCTGCATGTTCAGCCCGATGGACGCCACGCGCACGGACGAAGCGTTCCTGTTTGAGGTGTGCGCCGCCGCGGCTGAAGCCGGCGCGGACTGGCTCAACATCCCCGACACCGTGGGCGTGGCCACGCCGCGCTCGATTTTTCAGCTGATCGAAACGATCCGCGCGCACGTCGACACGCCCCTGAGCATTCATTGCCACAACGACTTCGGGCTGGCGGTGGCCAACTCGCTGGCCGCGGTCGAGGCCGGCGCCACCATGGTCCAGGTCTCGATCAACGGCATCGGCGAGCGCGCCGGCAACGCCTCGCTGGAGCAGACGGCCATGGCGCTCAAGTGCCTGCACGAGAGCCCGATCTCGCTGCACACCGAGCGGCTCTATGAGCTTTCGCGCCTGCTCGACCGGCTCACGGGCGTGCCCACCCCGCCCTACCAGCCCGTGATCGGCGCCAACGCCTTCTCGCACGAGAGCGGCATCCACGCCGCCGGCGTGATCGAGGAGTCGAGCACGTTCGAGCCCGGCGTCATGACCCCCGAGATGGTGGGCCACCGCCGCCGGCTCGTGATCGGCAAGCACACCGGCAAGCACAGCGTCCAGATCGCGCTCTCCGAGGCCGACGTCACCCCCAGCGACGAGGAGCTCAACGAGATCGTGCGGCGCGTCAAGTCGCTGGGCGGCAAGGGCAAGCACGTCACGCACGCCGACCTGTTTACGATCGCGGAAGCCGTCATGAAACAGGTCCCCAAGGGCCAGCGCGCCATCGAGCTGGACCAGATCGTGGTCACCACCGGCAACCGCGCCACCCCCACGGCCAGCGTGGTGGCCAACGTCCAGGGCGAGCTGCGCACCGAAGCCCAGCTCGGCGTGGGCCCGATCCACGCCGCGCTCGGCGCCGTGCAGCGCATCCTGGGCGGCTCGCCGCACGTCGAGATCGCCGACTTCCACATGGACGCCATCAGCGGCGGCAGCGACGCCGTGGCCACCGTGACCGTCACGGTCGAGGACGAGGACGGCAAACGCTCGAGCGCGCAGTCGGCGCACGAGGACATCGTGATCGCCAGCGTCGAGGCGCTCATCAGCGCGATCAACCAGCTGCTGCGGGCGGCGCAGCCCGCCGGGGCGGCCGAGGCGGTGAGCTGATGCCCACGCTGTTCGACAAGGTCTGGGACGCCCACCTCGTACGGCGCGAGGCGGGACGGCCCGATTTGCTCTACATCGACCGCCACCTCGTGCACGAGGTCACCTCGCCGCAGGCCTTCGACGGGCTGCGGCAGGCGAGCCGTGCCGTGCGCCGGCCGGACTTGACCTTCGCCACGGTCGACCACAACGTGCCCACCACGGATCGCAGCCTGCCGATCCGCGATCCGGTCTCGGCCAAGCAGATCCAGGTGCTGCGGGAAAACTGCGCCGCGTTCGGCGTGCCGCTGTTCGACCTCAACAGCGGCTCGGAGGGCATCGTCCACGTCATCGGCCCCGAGCTCGGGATCACGCTGCCCGGGCTCACGATCGTGTGCGGCGACAGCCACACCTCGACGCACGGCGCCTTCGGCGCGCTGGCCTTCGGCATCGGGACCAGCGAGGTCGAGCACGTGCTGGCCACGCAGTGCCTGCCCCAGACCAAGCCCAAGTCGCTGGCCGTGCGCCTGGAGGGCGAGCGTCCCTTCGGCGTGAGCGCCAAGGACCTGATCCTGGGCGTCATCGGCCGCATCGGCGTGGCCGGCGGCACGGGGCACGTGATCGAGTACATGGGCTCTGCGATCCGGGACCTGAGCATGGAAGGGCGCATGACGGTGTGCAACATGTCGATCGAGTGCGGCGCGCGCGCCGGGATGGTGGCGCCCGACGAGACGACGTTTGAATACCTGGAAGGCCGGCCGTACGCACCGCGCGGCACGGACTGGGAACAAGCGCTTGACCACTGGCGCGCGCTGCCGAGCGACCCGTACGCGGCCTTCGACTCAGAGATTGAATTCGACGTCGCCGCCTTTGCGCCCTTTGTCACCTGGGGCACGAATCCGGGCCAGGTCGTCCCGGTGACCGAGCGGGTGCCCGACCCCGACGACTTCCCCGAGGCGCAGCGGGACTCGGTGCGCCGCGCGCTGGACTACATGGCGCTGGAGCCGGGCACGCCCATGCAAGACATCCGGCTCGACCGCGTCTTTCTGGGGTCTTGCACCAACGCGCGCATTTCGGACCTGCGCGCCGCGGCGGCCGTCGTGCGCGGCCAGCGCGTCGCAGCGAACGTCCAGGCGATGGTCGTGCCGGGCTCGCAGCGGGTCAAGGCGCAGGCCGAAGCGGAAGGGTTGGACCGGGTGTTCAAGGATGCGGGGTTCGACTGGCGGGAGTCCGGCTGCAGCATGTGCCTGGGCATGAACCCCGACATCCTCCAGCCCGGCGAGCGCTGCGCCTCGACCAGCAACCGCAACTTCGAAGGGCGACAGGGCCGCGGCGGGCGCACGCACCTGGTGAGCCCGATCATGGCCGCGGCCGCCGCGCTCGAGGGACGTTTCGTCGACGTGCGTGAGTGGTTCGCGCGCGGACGGGTGGCCGAAGAGGCGTTGGTTTGAATCCCAGAGAGCACGGCATTTGGAGGCATGATGGAACCCTTTGAGAGTTTCACCGGGCTGGCCGCGCCGCTGGACCGCGCGGACGTGGACACGGACCAGATCATCCCCAAGCAGTTCCTCAAGCGCGTCGAGCGCAGCGGGTTCGGCCAGTTCCTGTTCCACGCCTGGCGCACGGACGAACGGGGCGAACCGAACCCCG
>CAZNGF010000017.1:0-41193 GCA_964572855.1 uncultured Thermotogae bacterium
GGCTCCCCCAAGCGCCGCTGCGGGCGCTTGGGGGAGAGGAGAATTCCCGACGGCTTCTTATCTCAATAAAGAGCTCGACCCCCGTTGCGGGGAGTCGAGCTGGGCCGCTAGCGGCCCTGTTCGTTTAGGTGATCCAGGTGTGCCTGCGCCAGTGCGATCAGGGTCTCTGGGCCCATCGTGCCCTGGAACAGGGTCACGATGGTGCCCCGGCGCGCCAGCAGCTGTCGGCTACCGTCCTCGAACTCGAACAGGAGCGCGAAATCCAGCGTGATCTCGCGTTCGCCGTTGATCGTTTCGGCCAGGTCCTCGGGTTCCTCCACCGCGCGCGCGCGGCGGGCCCCGATCGATTCGTCGACGAAGGCGCCGGCCAGCTCCAGGTCCGAAAAGTCCAGCAGGATCACGTTCAGTTTCTGCTCGGGGTTCTCGTACACGGCCGTGGCGCTGCGCGCCCCGTCGGGGTCCTGCGGCAACGTGCCGATCGAGGACAGCACCCAGGTGTCGTCCTCCAAGACCTGCCGAATCTGGTCCTGACCCAGCAACAGCGTCGTCAGGTCTTCCGCGTCCGCGTTGTCCTGGCCCAAGCCGGCGACCGCCAGCACCGCGACCGCGCCGATCACGAACAAGAGCGTCTTACGCATCGGGACCATCCTCCTTTCCAGGGACTCAAGGTAGCACCAAGAGGCCCCGATGTCAATTCCCCAGCCCGTTTTGAGCCAGAGATGACCCCCTATGTACACGCACGGGGCCCGGAAGTTTCAACGCCGGAGGCGTGACGTGATGCTGCATAGGCTCGCGTTTCGTTGACTTGCCACGTCAAAGGTGATACAGTGAAGGCAAAAAGCGCATTCCCAAGGGGGTACGATGGGGCGAGGCGTGTCGTCGCTGAAGCTCGGAATGGTGCTGGCGTTGTTGGTCGCCCTGGGAAGCGGTTGGATGGGGTGGGAGGGCCTCGGCCAGAACCAGCCGCAAACCGAGGAACCCGAGGGCGTGCCCGACCCCGCGTTGGCCGACCTCTCGTTTGAGCTGTTCACGGACACGGTCGTTCTGGTCACGATCAGCGTCGACAATCGCGGCACCAAGCGCTCGAGCGGCGGTTCCGGCGAGCTGTTGCTCCAGGGCCCCACCGACGACGAGCTCACCTCGCTGGGCGTGTTCTTCTTCGGGACCACCGAGCCCGGCGCGACCACGCGCGCCGGTGGCCAGTTCGACATCGGGAGCCGGCCCGACGGTCCCTACACGGTGGTGGCCCGCTTCACCAACGCGGGGGAGGACAGCGACCCCGACAACAACGAGCGCACCGAGTCCTTCACGCTGTTGCGCGAGCCCCAACTGCGCCCGATCCAGATCGATTTTTCGCCCCCGTTCTTCAACCCCGAGCTCGTCTCGACGGTGCAGGTGCGGGCGCTGGTCGCCAACTTCGGTCTGCAGCCCCGCAACACCACCGAGGTGGAGGTCGAGTTCGCCTTCTGCCGCGTCGAGGGGCGCGAGGACCTGTGCGACAGCGACAGCTTTTCGGTGTTTTCGACCCGGACGCTCGATTTGAACAGCGCGGACCGCATCGGCGCCAGCCCATTCGTGCTCAACCCCACGCGCGAGCTGCGCGTGCGCGAGTGGGGCGTGTCGGCCTGCCTGCCGCTGGTGCCGCCCAGCGCCTCGGCGCGCGCGGCCGGCTGCCCGCAGCTGGGCTCGGCGCTCGACCCCGGGGTCTACGTCGTGCGCGTGCGGGTGGATCCGAACAACGCGCTGCCCGAGGCCGACGAGAACGACAACGTCGAGTTCGCCCGCTTCACCGTCCCCGGCGAGACCGGCACGATCTTCGACCTCGTGGTCGGCATCAACGGCGAGGGCGCCCGGGGCATGATGTACTTCCGCAGCGACGACTCCGAGCTCGTCGGGGTCGACAAGCGCGAGTTCGAGCGCATCGCGACCTGCCTGGGCGTGCGCATCAACAGTTGCCCCTACGAGGGGAACGCCGAGGCCCTCTCGCTGATCGAACAGTTCACCGAGGTCACCCCGAACCCGGACCAGCCCGGCCAGGGCACGGTCCGAATCGACGTGTTCGACCCGGCATTCGAGACGTTCGACCAGCAGATCACCCCGCTCGTGCTGCAGCGGCTCGACGTGCGCCCGGCGCGCATCACGACGGTGGCCCAGAACCGCTCGCGCCAGGTGCTCTACGTGGGCCTGTCGGACGGGCGGCTGATCCGCATCAACTTCGCCAACGCCTCCGACCTGCGACAACAACAGCTCACGGTCGACGCCACCGGCGAGGTGGGCGCGCTCCAGGTGGTGGGAAACGGGGTCTACGTCGGGGTCAACAGCCCCAACGCCTCGGCGGTCGACGTCCAGTCCAAGGTCGTCTTCGTCGAAGACACGCTCTCGCCCAACATCGCCTCGTCGCGCTCGCTGCCGATCGGCAACCGCATCGAGTCGATCGCGCTCTCGCCCACGGCCACCACGGTGTTCGCCGTGACGGCGCAGGAGAACCGCCCCACACAGCCCAAGCTCCAGCTCTGGTGGGCCTCCAACGTGATCCAGGGCGGCCAGCTGACCGGCTTGCTGACCAGCTTCCAGCAGGTCGAGCTGCCGGGCCTGGGCGGGGACGCCTGGGACGATTTGGCTGTGAACGCCCGGCTGCGCCTGTTTTTGTCCACCTCGGACGCCGACGGCAACAGCCGGCTCTACGGCTACCGGCTCAGCAAGTCGAGCGTCGGCGGCCAGGAGCAGTTGGGCGCCACACGCATGTACGGCCCCGTGAGCGAGTTCGTGGACCAGTGCGACAACCGGCGCGTGCCCTTCACCAAGGTGGACCAGCTCGCGCTCGGCGACGACACGCCGTCGTCCAGCAGCTCGGGCGACCAGGTGCTGCACGTGACCACGGCCGACGACCCGCGCGTGCTGACGCTGCAGGTCCAGGTCGAGCTGCGCGTGGGCTCGATCTCGCTGGCCCAGGACGTCACCCGGGTCGAGGAGTTGCTGGCCTGGTGGGTCCCGCTCGACGGGCGGCCCAGCTCGATCAAGGTCGACGACGCGGGCGGCGGCGGCGGGCGGCGGCCCGACGGCTCGACGGCCTCCCCCAACGGGGTGCTGTTCGTGCCCGCGCAGGACAGCCGGGTCTACGTGGTGGACGGGCGCCAGCGCGAGGCCTGCTCGCCCAAGATCCGCGACCTCACGCTCGCAACCGGCGCGCCCGTGACCGCCCCCATGGACACGGGCGAAAACACCTCGCTCGACTTCCTCACGGGCGAGACCAACACGCGCGTGTTCGCCTTCTACGCCGCCGACGGCATCTACATCTGGACCTCGGACCTGAACGCCCTCTAGGGGCGAGGAGATTGCGATGACCCCACGCATTTGGCACAACGGCGCGCGCTGGCTCCTGCTGGCGCTGCTGTGGATCGGGATGCTGGCCGTGCTGCCGGAGACGACGCGCTCGCAGGAGGTGCTGTCGGGCTCGGTGCGTTTTGTGCCCGCCGGCGAGGACGCCGAGTCGGACGTGACGGTCTCCAACGAGGTCGGGGCGGTGTTCGCCAACCAGCGCGTCAAGTTCCAGTTCGACTTCTCGCGCACGAGTCTGATCTCGTCCATCGGGGTCGTCGTGGTGGCCTCGCCCGTGGACCAGCCGGACGAGAGCCCGGTCGTGCTCGACCCGGCCGAAGCCCCCGACGGGCTCGTTTGCGAGGTCGGGGTGCCGGGCACGGGGCAGTTCGCCGCCGTGGACGCCTGCGACCAGATCGCGCTGGACAACGACGTCACCCGCATCCGCATCGGGTTCAACGTGAGCGTGCTGGTGGCGCAAAACGAGGCCAAGGTGTTCGACCTGACCACGGTGATCGCCTTCAGCGGCGGTCAGGCCCAGACCGAGCCCGCGCTGCGCCTGCAGATCGCCGGCGACGTCGCGGTCGACTTGGCGATCGAGGGCCCCGTGCGCCTCACCCCGGACCCGCCCCGGCAGGGCGACCGGGCGACGCTTTCGTTCTTCGTCGTCAACAACGACGCCGGCAACCCCGGCTCGCTCAACTCGCTCGACTTCGACCTCAAGCCGCCGGGGAACGGGGGCTTCACCGCGATGACCTTCCTCCAGGTGGGCTGCTTCGTGGGGGGCGAGCGCTGCGACCGGCTCCCGATGACGATCCAGCCCCAGGAGCGGGTTCAGGTCCGCTTCCAGTTCCTCAGCTCGCAGCTGGCGCCCACCGCGGGCGAGGAGCGTTATTTGCTTCGCATCGGGGTCAACGCGGCCTCGCGCCTGCAGGAGGGACTGACCGAGGTGTCCAAGTCCAACAACCTGTTCACGGTGATCTTCGCGGTGGACCAGCCCGAGCGCGCGCTGGCCGTCGAGCTTCTGAGCGGGCCCGCGGCCGTGCGCCAGGGGCAGGAGGCCGCATTCGCGTTTTCGATCACCAACGCCACGCCCGTCCCGCTGAGCGCGAACCGACTTCGGCTGACCCTGACCGACGAAAACGGGGAGGTCGTGCCGGTCGAGTTCGCCTGCGCGCTGCCGGAGGCGCTCGACGCGGCCGAGTCCTGCGATAACTTCAGCCTGTTCATCGCCGAGACGCTGCGCGCCGAGGTGCGCGTGCCCACCGACGGGCTCGCCCCCGACGCGCGCTACGAGCTCACGGCCGAGGCCACGGGCCCGGAGGCTCGCGTTGACGGCGAGCGCAGCGCGCGCACGGTGTCGTTCGTCGTGCGGGCGGCCGGCGACGGCGGGGCGCTGCCCGAGGTGACCGAGGGCCCCGAGCTAAGGCCCGAGGAGCTGCAATTTGTCCCCAGCGCCACAGTCCCGGCGGGCGCGAAGGTGTTACTATCGACCCGGGTCAAGAACAGCGGGAACCGGGTTGCAGAAGGAATTGTGATCGCGTTTGCGTTCAAGGACGACGCCACCGACGCGCCGTTCGTCCCCATCGGGGGCGCGCAGTTCTTCCCGCGGCTGGCGGTGGGCAAGGCGCTCTCGGCCCACCAGACGCTCAACACCGACGGCCTCGCCCCGGGGCGCTATCGGGTGCGGGTGACCGTCTCACTCAGCGACCCCAACACCCCGGAACTCGACCCGCAAAACAACGTGCTGGAAGCGATCGTCAACGTCGTCGAGCCCGAGCAGGCGGGCCAGGGCGTCTAGCGACACCCAAAAAAAGAACAATCCAAGGAGGGGGCACACGGTGTTCAAACGAATGGTCGGTATCGCGGCGTGCTTGGCCCTGATCGTCACGGGGCTCGGCCCGGGGATGGCGCAGGACGAGCGGGATCGGCCCGAGCTGCACCCGCAGAAGTTCCTGCTGGAACCGGCGGTCCCGCTGGAGCAGGGCGAGTTGCTGAACCTGCGGGTTGACATCGTCAACACCGGGCGGGCCGACGCGGGCCCGTTCACGATCGACTACGCCTGGCGCAAGCGGGACGAGGGCGAGGCGCGCTGGAGCTCGTTCGACGGCGAGCGCCTGGGCGGCCTGCGTATTCTGGACCAGGAGGTCACGCGCACGGCCCGGCTCGACACGGCCCTGCTCCCGACGGTCAACGCCCCCACCGTCTTCGAGCTGCGCGTGCTGCTGGACGCCGAGAACCAGGTCGACGAACTGGACGAGAGCAACAACGCGCTGGTCACCTCGTTCACGCTTCGCCCCACCCGCACCGTGGGCAAGCCCGACCTGCGCCCGCTGGACTTGAAGTTCGTGCCGGCCTCGCCGGTGAACTTCGACCCCGAGACCATGATCGCGATCACCTCGACGATCCTGAACACGGGCGACGCCCCCTCGGCCCCGTTCGACGTCACGTTCGCGTTTTGCGCCCTGCCGCTGGCGCCGGGGGCGCGCATCTGTCCGCAGGAGCTCACGGTGCTGGAGACCGTGCGGCTCGACACCGGGCTGGGGCGCACCGATCCGATCAAGGGCGAGGGCGTCGAGGTTTCGGCCATGCTGCCCCTGCAAGACGGGTCGCGCCTGCTGGAGGGCGGGACCTACCAGATCCAGGTGACCGTGGACCCGGTCGCCGAGGGGAGCGGGGCCGGCGAGGTCGAGGAGCAGGACGAGGCCAACAACGCGCTCACCGGCTTCCTCACGGTGCGCGGTTCCGAGTTGCACCCCACCGGCGTCACCTTCAACCCGCCGCTGGTGCGCGGCGACCAGGTGCTCGACGTGACGGCCTCGATCGCCAACACCGGCAACAGCGCCGCCGGCGACTACAAGGTGGCCTTCTACGTCAACGCCATCCGCTTCGCCAGCGTGCGGGGCCCCCAGATCGACGCCGGCAACGAGCAGACCGTGACCGCCCGGCTCAACCCGGCCGAGTTCGACCTGAGCACGGACCGCACCCACAGGCTGCGCGTCGTGGTCGACAGCGACAACCAGATCTCCGAGCCCGACGAGTCCAACAACACGCTGGAGACCTCGCTCACGCTGCTGCCGGCGCAGGCCAACCGCGCCGAGCTGCACCCCAAGGACATCGTGCTCACCCCGCCCTCGCCGGTCGAAAAGGGGCGCGACCAGCAGGTGATCATCAGCTCCTCGATCGTCAACACCGGCAGCCACGCCGCGCTGGACTTCGATGTGGCCTACGCCTTCCGCGCGCAGGGCGCGCGGCGCTGGCAGACGCTCGACTGCATCACCCCGCCGGGCGCGTGCCGCGGGGTGGCGCTGGGCCGGTCCCAGGAGCAGCGCACCCAGGGCCGGCTGACCATGGAGCAGCTCGAGCCCGGCGTGACCTACGAGGTGCGCGTGCTGGTCGACCCGGACGACCGCGTGGCCGAGCTGGACGAGAGCAACAACGCGTTGGTCACGACGCTCACCGTGCGCGTGCCCGCCCGGCCGGACCTGGCCGTCGAGGGCCTGCGCTTCGACCCCGCGTTGCTGAGCCTGCGGCGCGGCCAGCAGGTGCGCGTGTCGGCCGACTTGATCAACGTGGGCGAAGTGCCCGTCTCGTCGTCCTTCGAGGTCGTCTGCGAGCTGGTCGACCTGAACGCGTTCGAGCGCACGGCCTTCGACCGCGTCACGGTTCAGGGGCTGGGCGTGGGCGAGGCGCGCACAATCGAGTGCCGCCTGGACACGGCCGAGTTGCCGCCGGGCGCCTACCAGGTGTCGGTGACCGCCGACCCCGACGGCCGGGTGGCCGACGAGGCCAACCGGGCCAACAACGCGGCCCGGACCCAGGGCGACGAGCAGGGCGACGGCAACGTGCTGCTGGTCCAGGGGCCCGACCTGCAGGTCAACCTCGCGCCCGAGACGTCCGGCTTCCGCGAGCTCATCCGCGGCCAGCCGCTGGCGCCGCTGCGCTTCGTGGTGGAAAACGTCGGCGAGGAGAACGCCTCGGCCTTCCGCGTGAGCTTCCCCGTCATCTGCAGCGAGGAGCAGTCCGACTTCAGCCGGCCCGCGGCCACGCGCGACTTCACGGGGCTGGTCGAGCCCGTGCGCCTGCCGGGCCTGGGTCGCGGCGAGCGCTGGCCGGTCAGCTTCGAGCTGACGGGGCAGCAGACCGCGCTGCTGCCCGCCGGCTTCTGCGAGCTGAGCGTGCGGGCCGACAGCGAGGAGGTCGTGGCCGAGGCCAACGAGTTCAACAACGCGTTGCCCGCGCCGGTCCAGCTCCAGATCACCCCGCCCTTGACCGACCTCGTGCTGCGGGGGCTTGCACTCGAACCGATGCAGCCCGTGCGGCAAGGGGACGCCTTCGAGCTCACGGCCGAGCTCGAAAACGCGGGCGGGCGGGCCGGCGGGCCGTTCACCCTCGAACTCGCCTCGTGCCTGGAGGAAACGGCCGACGGCGTGAGCCTGCGCTGCGAGGGCGACGACCGCTTTGAACAGTTCCGCGCCCAAACCGTCGAGGCGCTGGACCCCGGCGCCACGCGCGCCGTCGTGCTGAGCTTCGGGACCGCCAACCTGACGCCGGGCAGACACGTCTTCCGCGTCAGGATCGACCCGGGCGACCGCGTGCTCGAGTCCGACGAGGACAACAACGTCGGCACGGTGGCCGCGCGCGTGTTGCCGCAGCCGGCCAACCTGCGCCCGCGCGACATCCACTTCAACCCGTCCGCGCCGGTGCGCCAGGACCAGCCCCTGGAGATCCGCGTCACGGTCGACAACCGGGGCGCCGAGGCATCGGGGGCGTTCACGGTCCGGTTCTCGGTGTGTTCGATCGACAGCGTGAACGGGACGTCCCGCTGCCGCTTCCCGCAGGACGCCGAGGACTTCCGCCAGATCGCGATCCAGAGCCCGAACAACCTTCATCCCGGCGATTCGTTCGAGGTCAGTACGGGCCTCATGCCGCCCTTCAGCCTGGCGCCGGGGCGCTACGCCGTGCTGGTCGAGGTCGACCCCGAGGACCGCGTGCAGGAGAGCGACGAGACCGACAACGTGCTCGTGACGACCCCGCCGGTCGAGGTCCTGCCCGAGCCGCCCAACCTGCGCCCGCTCGAGGTGAGCTTCGACCCCGCTTCCCCTGTCGAGGTGGGCCAATTCGTGCTCGTCAACGCGCGCGTGGCCAACTTCGGCGGCCAGGTGACGGGGCCGTTCCTGGTGCGCTTCAGCCGCTGTCGCTTCGAGCCGCAGCCGCCGGCGTCGCGCTTCTGTAGTCAGCCCGGCGAGTTCACGCTCTTCGCCGAAGCGACTGTGGGCGGCGTGCAAGCCGGTGGCGAGTCCACGGTCACCGTGGGCTTTGACACGCGCGGCCTCGAGCCCGGCAGCTACCTGGTCCGGGTCGAGGTCGACGGCGAGGACGAGGTGAGCGAGCAAAACGAGACCGACAACGCGCTGGTCACCCAGCCCCCGATCCTGCTGCAGGGCGAGGGCGGCGGGACGAACGGCGACGGCACGGGCGGGACGGGTGGCAACGGCGACGCCCCGCAGTCGGGCCAGTCCGAGGCCGACCTCACCGTGCGGGACCTGGCCTTGAGCGGCCAGCTCGTCATCCGCGGCCAGGACCTCAATTTCGACTTCGAGGTCTGCAACAAGGGCATCCAGACCGCCGGCGGCTTCACGGTCAGGGTGTTCCTGAAGCAGGACGGCGACCTGCGGCGCGAGATCGACAGCTTCCGGGTGGGCAGCATGATTCCGGACGAGAAGCGCTTCTTCCGGGGCTCGCTGGAGACCGGCAACCTCGCCCCCGGCTTCTACCGCATCATCGTCGAGGTCGACGTGTTCAACGAGGTGCAGGAGGCCTTCGAGGCCAACAACCGCCAGGAGAAGCGTTTCGAGCTGCGCTAAACAAGCGCAGGCGCGACACGGACGTTTGACGGCGGCCGCCCGGCACACGCGGGCGGCCGCCTTTCGTTTGAGAGACGCGGCTTTGGCGGCTTCGTATGCGGGTTTTGCCGACCGCGATGGGGAGTCGGGCGGGGGCGCATCGTATAATCTCCAGGCGGGCTGGTCCGCGACCGCCCGCCATTCCACCCTCGAGTCCAAGGAAGGAAGTTTATGCGCAGGACGGGACGGACGATGCTGCTTACGGGGTTGTTGGCGCTGACGCTGGCGCTGCCGGTGTCGCTGGATTCGCTGGGGACGGGGATCGACTTCTCGGCCCTGCAGCGCCACGCGGCGCCGGCCACCGTGCTGATCGAGACCCAGATCGCCCGCGGCACGGGCTTCGTGGTCGACGCCTCGGGCGTGGTGGTGACGGCCTGTCACGTCGTCAACGAGGGCGTGGAGGCCGTCGAACTGAACGGCGCGCCCGCGCGCGTGGTGAACGTCTTCTTCGAAGGCGACCCGCGTACCTACCTGGCAGAGATCGAAAACGGCTGCCGCCTGATCGGCTCGGTGGCGCAGAGCGAGGCCATGCTGAACGCCTCGCGCGACGACGTGGCCGTCTTAAGGATCGTGGGGTCGCGCGAGGCAAGCGGCGCCTTCGAGCCGCTTGCCAGCCCCACGGGCTTCGCGCGGCTCTGGCTGGCCGACGAGCGCCCCGCCTTCTCGGAGACCGTGTTCGTGAGCGGCTTCGGCGGTCCGTTCACCGAGTACTCGTTCCTGAGCGGGACGCTGGCGGGGAACCTCACGCTCGTGACCGCGCCCATCCACCAGGTCGAGCGCGGGATCGACGCCTTCTTCGACGACTTCGTCGTGCTCGAGGAGGGCCTGGGCCTGTTCGACTCGCGGATCGGCCTGGTCGTGACCGACCTGGTCGAGGGCGGCGCCGCCGCGCGCGCGGGGCTGGGCATCGGCGACGTGGTGACCGCCCTCGACGGCGCGCCCTTCACGCTGTTCGAGGCGCTCGACATGCTGATCGCGCTCGGCGAGGGGGATGTCGTGGAACTCACGGTCTCCAAGCCGGACGGGCGCACGGCCCGCGCCACCGTGGAGGCGACCGAGTACGCCGTGAGCCAGACCGTGCGCTTCGTCGAGTCGCTCTGGTGCTTCGATCGCACGCGGGAGACGCTGGACCAGGCCGACTTCGAACGCGCCGAGCTGCTGGACTTGACCCTGGCGCGCAACACGCTGAGCGCGGCGGCGCGCTGGGCCGGCGCGTGTCCGGGGACGGTGCTGGCCACCACCTTTGCGGTCGGGGACGACGGGCTCGAGTTCGAGTTCGTGGGCCGCGTGACCGAGGTCGGCGCCGACACGCTCACGTTCGAGGCGCTCAACACGTTCGCGCTCGTCCCGTTCGAAGGCGAGTTGGTCTCGCTGGAACGCGGCGGCCAGCTTGAGAGCTCGTCCTTCATCAAGATCACGGCGCTCAGCGGCCCGGGCTTCAGCGGCGGGCCCGTGTTGAACGCCGCCGGCCAGGTGATCGGCTTCGTGGACTTCGGCTTCGAGGCCCCCGCGCCGGGCTACATCGTCGAGGCCGACGTCATCCGCGCGCACCTGGAGGCGCTGGGGATCGAATAGAACCGGAGGGGCGCTTCGCGAAGCGCCCCTCCGGACAGGTCTAAAACGGCCCATACGTCCTTGTCCCCCGCCCCGCTCCCGTCTACGCTGATCGCAACCGGAGCGGGAAAAGAGGGACGATGCGACCGTTCAAGCTGATCCGCAAGCTGCTGCAGGTGCTCAAATCGGAGGCCACGCCGGCGCAGATCGCCTTCGGCGTGGCCTTCGGTGCGCTGGTCGGGTTCACGCCGTGGGGCTGGGGCTGGCTCGTCTGGCTTTCGCTCGCGCTGCTGTTCAACGTGAGCCTGGGCGCGGTGTCGCTCTCGTTTGCGGTCTTCAAGCTGCTCTACTTCCCGCTGCGGCCCGCGGCCTACGCGCTCGGGTTCCACGTCCTGGAGGGGATGACGCAGCTCGATTCCCTCTGGTCGTCCGTGTTCTACTGGCCGGGCGTGGCCTGGATGCGCCTGAACGAGTACCTCGTCTTCGGCGGCGTGCTGCTGGCGCTCCTCGTGTCGGCGGTTGCCTTCCCGCTGGTCGTCTGGGGCGTGCGGCGCTACCGGGTGGGCTACGGTGCGCGGCTCACCTCGGAGTGGCTCAAACGCTTGGGGGGGACGTGGTGGGGCCGCATCTTACGCTGGCTGGCGGCCGGGGGCGAGGCCAGGTTCCAAGCGCGCAAGGCGCGCGCGTTCCCCTTGCGACTCCTGCGCTGGCAGATGCTGTTCGTCCTGCCCGTCTGCTACGGGCTCGTCTACGTCGCCAGCGCCTACGCCGTGCCCTTCTTCGCCTCGACGCTGGTCACGGCGCCCACCAGCCTGGTCACGGGCGGCGAGGCGCGCGTGACCAGCGCGACTTACGACCCGCTCTCGGGCGAGCTGGCCTTCGAAGACTTCGCGGTAGCCGATCCCAAAAAGCCCGACGAGAACCTGCTTGTGGTCGGGCGCGCCTCGCTCGACGTGGGGCTGGTGGGCTTGCTGCAGCGCCGCGCCGTGATCAACCGCGCCTCGGTCGCCTCGATCGAACTGCACGTCAAGCGCGAGCCCGACGGCTCGCTCAACCTGGACAACGCGGGCGGCGGCTGGGACGCGTCGGGCTACCTGGAATGGGCGCGCGAGCACGCGGACCAGGTCGACTGGGTCGGCCTGCTGAAGGGGCTCTGGGAGGCGTGGTGGAACCGCCCGCCGCGCCCCGCACCCGAGCCGCAGCCGGACCTGTCGGGGGGGCGGGCCGTGCCGCGCCCGCACCCCTGGTTCGCGCTGGAGCGGGTCGGCGCCGAGCGCTTCGAGCTCACGCTTACCGACGAGTACAGCGGCGCGGGCGCGTTGCCGCGCCTGAGCCGGGCCGAGCTCGTGCTGGAACACGTCGAGCTCGATCCCAGGCGGTCCCGTCGGCCCATGACGGTCGCGCTGCGCGGCGAGCTCACCGACATGCCGGGGGCGACGCTCGAACTGCGCGCCCGCTTCGAGCCGCTTGGGAACCGCGAGTTCCGCTCCACCTTCAACGTGGTGCTGCGGAACGTGGACCTGACCGCGTTCCGGGCGTTGTACGCGCGCACGCTGCCCGTAAGCGTGCTGAGCGGGACGGCCTCGTTCGCGGGCGAGCTCACGGTCGAGCGGGACGCGCTCGGCGGGGCCACGACCCTCCAGCTCGAAAACCTGCGCGTCGAACGCAAGCCCGAACGTCCGACCTTGTTCGGCTTCGACCCCACGACCTCGGGCTATCTGGTCCAGGGCATCAACGCCTTTGCCGCCGAGACGCCGATCGCCTTCAGCACGGAGGTCGGCGGCACGACTGCCGCGCCCGAGTTCGGTTGGGACGCGGCCTTCGTCCAGGTCGCCATCCGCGGCCTCGAGCGCGGGGCCAACGTCCTGCTGCGCCCGTACATCGAGCTGTTGCGCCGCCAATTGGAGGCGCTCGGCGGCGGTCGCGTCGAGCTGGAGCTGGACCCCGACGACGGCGTGGACACAATCCAAGAGCTCTTGCGGGGGATTTTCGGGGGCAGTGCCGCGGACGGAGACGACTGACGCCGGGCGCCTCGATGGCGGAAAACGAAAGCCCTTTTCGCTTTTGACACCTGTACCCCTTTGTGGTACAGTGGAACGGATTTCCGCAAGGCGTCCGTTTGCGGGAAGGAAAGGAGGTCATCCATGCACGTTGGCCCGCTCAACCTGATGATGATTGGCTTTCCCGGACCCACCGAGCTCGTGATCATCTTCGTGATCATCCTGGTGCTGTTCGGCGGGGCCAAGTTGCCCGACATGGCCCGCAACATCGGCCGCGGGATGCGCGTGTTCAAGGAAGAAGCCAACACGCTGCGCCGCGAGATCGACCTGTCCGACGACGACTCCAAGGGGACGTCGAAGGCGAGCGCGGAGTCCAAGAGCGCTTCGGAGCAAGAGGGCGCCCGATCGGAGACGGCCGAGCCCGAGAAGAAAGCGTCGGCGTCGTGAGCGCAAGGCGCGCCGCGCGCGCCTAAGGAGGACCGTTGCGGCTGCTGGAATACCAAGGGAAGCAACTGTTTGAACGAGCCGGCCTGCCGGTGCTGGCCGGCGAGATGGCCTCCACGCCCGACGAGGCCGAAAGGATCGCCCGTGAGCTGGGCGGGACCGTCGTGGTCAAGGCCCAGGTCCTGATCGGCGGGCGCGGCAAGGCGGGGGGCGTGAAGCTGGCCCAGAGCCCGGCGGAAGCCAAGGCGCACGCTGAGGCGATCCTGGGCATGGACATCCGGGGCGAGACCGTGCACGCCGTGCTCGTGACCGCCGCGGCCGACATCGACCAGGAGTTCTACCTCTCGATCACGCTGGACCGGGCCCGGCGCAAGCCCGTGCTCATCCTCTCCACCGAGGGCGGCGTCGACATCGAGGAGGTCGCCCGCAGCAAGCCCGAGGCCATCGCGCGCGTCGCACTCGACCCGCTGCTGGGGCTGCAGCCCTTCCAGGTGCGCCGGGCGCTGTTCGAGGCGGACGTGGACAAGGCGCTGTTCAAGCCGATGGGCGCGGTGATCCGTTCGCTATATGAGGCGTTCACGCGCTTCGAGGCCAGCCTGGTCGAGATCAACCCGCTGGCGCTCACGCCGGGGGGCGAGCTGATCGCGCTCGACGCCAAGTTCGTGGTCGACGACGACGCGCTCTTTCGCCAGCCCGACGTGCGGGCCTTCGGCGGCGAGGCCCACCAGGACCCGCTGGAGGCGCGCGCCAAGGAAGCCGGGCTGCAGTACGTCAAGCTCGAGGGGGACGTCGGGGTCATCGGCAACGGCGCCGGTCTGGTCATGTCCACGCTCGACGTCGTGCAGCTGGCCGGCGGCAGGCCCGCCAACTTCCTGGACATCGGCGGCGGGGCCAGCGCCGAGGTCATGAGCAAGGCACTGGAGATCGTGCTGTCGGACCGGGACGTCAAGGGCTTGTTCGTCAACATCTTCGGCGGCATCACGCGCGGGGACGAGGTGGCCAAGGGGCTGATCGCCGCGCGCGACTCCGTGGGCATCCGCGTGCCCATGGTGGTGCGCCTCACGGGCACCAACGACCAAGAGGGCCGGGCCCTGCTCGAAGGGGCGTCCATCACGCCGGTGGCCAGCATGGAGGAGGGCGCCTCCCAGATCGTCGAACGGGTGAGCGCGTCCTGACCGGAGGCGCCGGATACGACCAGGGGCTCGCATCGGAGCCCGGATCCACGAACATGGGGCAGAAGACCGGAGACCGGAGAAGGGAAGCCCCGACCGACCCGCTTCCCCACCCGCACAGCGCCCGCCCCGCAGGCGGGCGCGCGTTCGCCTTCCGTTCTCCCGTCTGCGGTTTTCTCGACGCGGCGCCCGCCCGAACGGGCGCCGGCACGCCTTGACCAAAGGAGGGAGCATGCACAAGCGAATCGCCCTGATGGCGTTGCTGCTGTCGTTTGCCGTGCTGGCGGGCACCGGCACGGCTCAGGACCAGTTCCTGTTTTTCGAGGACCTCGAACCCGGCATGGAAGGGATCGGCAAGACCGTGATCCAGGGGACCGAGATCCGGACCTTCCAGGTGCGGATCGTCGGCCTGGTCGACAGCCCCGGGGAACTCAACGACTTCATCGAGGTGCGCGTCAGCGGTGACGTGATCCGCGAGGCCGGCGGCGTGGCCTCCGGGATGAGCGGGAGCCCGATCTACGTGGACGGCAAGCTCATCGGCGCGCTCTCGCGCGCGGTGTCCTTCGACGCCGACCCCAACCCGTTCGCGCTCGTTACGCCCATCGGCCCGATGCTCGAGCTGCTGGAGCCCACCCGGACGCTGGCGGCGCGCGCCGAAACCCAATCGGCCCAGGTGATCCCGCTCGACCCCGGGCGCACGACCGACCCCGCGCTCCAGGGCTACACCGAGCTGTATTTGGCGGACGGGCTCCCGAGCGCGGCCGAACGCTTTACCTACCCCGAGCGGCTCTACGCCCCGACCATGACCACGCCGGTCCTGGTGGGCGGCATGGAGGGCCGCGCCTTCGAGTGGCTGCGATCCGGGATCCCGGCCTCGCTCAAGCCGGCGTTCGCCCGGTGGCTGCTGCCGGGGATCGGCGGCGACGTGCTGGAGCGCCTCGGCACCGGCATGGAGGCGCGCTACGACGTCGAGATGCGCAACACCGGCCTGCGGCAGGCGGCGCCCATGGGGTACCGACGCGGCGTCGACGACCTGGAACCGGGGGCCTCGGTGGGCGTGACGCTGGTGGACGGCGACGTGACCGTGGGCTCGCTGGGCACGGTGAGCTACCGCGAGGGCGACGTCGTGCTGGCCTACGGGCACGCCTTCCTGTTCACCGGCGACGTGGAGTACTTCCTCAACCGCGCCTACATCTACGACACGGTCTCGAGCCTGCAGACGCCCTTCAAGTACGGCGCCACCACCGAGCGCATGGGCGCGCTGCTGCAGGACCGCTTTCAGGGCATCGCCGGCGCCGTGGGCGCCGAGGCGGGCAGCGTGCGCATGAACGTGCGGCTCACCGACGAGGACACCGGCGAGGTGAGCCACTACAGCATGGACCTGGTGCGCGACCGCAACCAGCTCCCCTCGCTCATCTTCTCGGCGGGCCTGAGCCTGCTGGACCGGACGCTGAACCGTGTGGGCAAGGGTACGCTCACGGTGGACTACATCATCCGCGGCGCGGGGCTGCCCGATCGGCTGGAGCGCACCGACATCTTCACCAGCCACAGCGACATCGCCGTGCCGGGCCCGCTCCAGGTGGCCCAGGTCGTGCAGTTGTTGGCCCAGAACGAGTTTCAGGACCCGCAGATCGACACGATCGACCTGGACATGAGCTATGGCTCCGAGGTCAAGGCGCTGCGGCTCCGATCGATCGAGACCGACAAGGAGACCTACCATCCGGGCGATCGGGTCGACTACACCGTGACCTTCCAGCCCTTCCGCGGCGAGACCTTCACGGTCGACGGGACGCTCGAGATCCCGGAGGACGCGAGCGCGCGCCGCCTGACGCTACACGCCTTCGGCGGGCCGCGCCCCTCCAACAGCGGCAACGGCGACGGCAGCGAGCCGGAGTTCGAGGGGATCGACCAGATCGTGCGCGTGGTCGAGGAGCTAAGCCGCAACGACCAGCTTACGGTCGAGCTGCTGGGCCTGTCCTCGCGCAACGTGGACGCCTCCGACCAGCCCTACGACGTGCAGTGGCTCGACGAGTGGGTGCTCACCGGCGAGAAGCGGCTCACGCTCACGATCGAGCCCCGGCCAGAGCCCGAACCCGAGAAAACCGGGTCGGAGGAGGACGCCTCCGACGCCCAGGGCGACGGGAACGAGGACGAAAGCCAAGGCAACGGCGACGCGAGCGAGGAAGAGGGGGACGACGCCCCCGCCCCCGAGGGCGAGGACGACGGCCAGTCCAGTTGCGACAACCTCTTCTTCTGTTGAAGCGGGAGGGGTGAGGTGCTGAACGCGCAGTGGATCGCCAAGGCCGCCGGGGGCAAGCTCATCCGCCCCCGGCGCGGGACGATCCGGGGGTTTTCGATCGACTCGCGCTCGCTCTTGCCGGGCCAGGTCTTCGTCGCGCTGCGCGGCGAGCGCGCCGACGGCCACGACCACGTGGGCCACGCCTTCGAGCGCGGCGCGGGCGCCGCGCTCGTCGACCGGCCCAAGCTGGCCGACGACAAGCGCTTGTCCGACCTCATCCTGGTCGAGGACACCCAACGCGCCCTGCACGCGGTGGCCCGGACCTACCGCGCGCTGTTCCAGGTGCCCCTGATCGGGATCACCGGCAGCGTGGGCAAGACCACGACCAAGGAGCTGCTGGGCCGCATGCTGGCCCAGCGCTTCAAGGCCTACCACTCGCCCGGCAACTTCAACAACGAGTACGGCCTGCCGCTGTCCGTGCTCAACATGCCGCTGGGCACCGAGATCGCGGCCTTCGAGCTGGCCGCCCAGCGCCCCGGCGACATTCAGAAGCTGGCCCGCTTGCTCGATCCGTCCGTCGGCGTGATCACGACCGTCGCCGACGCCCACCTGGGCTTCTACGACAGCCACGACCAACTCGTGCGAGAGAAGTGGTCGCTCATCGAGGAGCTCCCGGTCACCAGCGGCATCGTCGTGCTCAACGCCGACGACGCCCAACTCTGGAACCGGCCCACGGGGCAGCGCTTCCGCGTGGATTTTGCGATCAAGCGCCCCGGCGCCCCCTACCGCGCCGAGGAACTCGAGGCGCGCGGGGCCGAGGGCACGGCGTTCACGCTGGTCCATCCCGGCGGGCGCACCCGAATCGAGACGGGTCTGATCGGCGTGCACAACGTCTACAACGTGTTGGCGGCCGCGGCCGTGGCCCTGGAGATGCGTGTCGACCCGGCGGGCGTCCAGCGCGCGGCGGCGGCGTTTGCGCCCTCGCCGCACCGCTTGGAGCGCAAAGAAACGCGCTTCGGCCTGCTGCTGGACGACTGCTACAACGCCAGTCCCTCGGCGGTGCGGGCGTCGTTGCGGGCGCTGGGGGCGATGGGGGACGGCCACAAGGTGTTCGTGTTCGGCGACATGCTCGAGCTGGGCGAGCGGGCCGCCGACTACCACCGGCAGGTGGCGCAGTGGATCAAGGAGGCGGGCGTCGAGCGCGTGTTCACGCTGGGCCCGCTGGCGGCCGAAACCGCTACGGCCCTGCAAAAGCAGCACGGCTGGCCCCCCGAGCGCGCCCGCGCCAGCCGCACGCTGGAGGAGCTGGAGGGCGCGCTCACCTCAACGCTCTCCCGCGACGACCACCTCATCCTGGTGAAGGGCTCGCGCGGCCTCGCGCTGGAGCGCTTGGTGGACAAGCTGGTCTGAAGCCCATCGACACACAGCCCCCACCGCTTACAATGGCCCCATCCACGGATTGCCGGGGGGCGGCCATGCGCCAGACCCGTTTTTCCCATCCCGTTCGCGTGCTCGCCTGGATCGTTCCTGCGAGCTTTCTGGCGCTCATGCTGGCCGTGCCGGTGGGGCGGGTCATCCAAGAGGCGTTGTTCCCCGAGGGGACGTTCAGCCTGGCTGTTCTGGGCGAGACTTTGCGCGACCGCTCGGTCTGGCGCCTGGCGCGCTTCACGGCCTGGCAGGCGGGCTTGAGCGCGCTGGCCAGCGCCGGGTTGGGGTTCGTGTGGGCCTACGTCCTGACGCGTTTCGAGTTCCCCTTCAAGCGCACGCTGCGCACGCTCACGATCGTGCCCTTCGTGCTGCCGGCCGTGAGCCTGGCGCTGGGGTTCGTGATCGCCTTCGGGCGCAACGGGCTGCTGAATCGGATCCTGATGGGCGCCTTCGGCCTGGACGATCCGCCCGTGCGGATTCTCTATTCGCTCGGGGCCATCGTGCTGGCGCACGCGTTCTACAACGCGCCCATCGTGGCGCGCCTGACGCACGCGGCCTGGGAGCGGATCGATTCGTCCTACGAGGAGAGCGCCCAGACCCTGGGCGCTGGCGTGCGCTGGCGCTTCGCGAGCGTGACGCTGCCGCTGCTGGCGCCGGCGGTTCTGACGGGGACGGCGCTGGCGTTCATTTATTCGTTCTTGAGCTTCCCGATCGTGCTGGCGCTGGGAGGGGCGCAGTATGCCACGCTCGAGGTCGGGATCTATATCGAAACCCTCACGCTCGGCAACCTCGAGCGCGGCGCGGCGCTGGCGCTGATCCAGATCGCCCTCTCGCTGGCATTCACGCTTTTCTACCTCTGGCTCGAGCGGCGCTATGCCTACTCTCTGGAGCAGGTGCGGCCGCGGCCGACCGAACGGCTGTTTCGCTGGATCTTACCACGGAAGCACGGAGGGGGCATGGAGGGCACGGGGGTCCCGTTTTTCTCCAGCGCAAGGGCGATCGGTGCGCGGCTGCTGTTGCTGGGCTTTCTGGCGCTCAGCGGGCTGTTCTTTGCCAGTCCCTTTCTGGGCGTGCTCCACAACTCGCTGCGGGGGACGCACGGCGGCTGGACGCTTTCGTGGTACGGCTACATCGTTGCGCCCGACTTCAACGCGTTCATCGGGTCGTCGCCGCTGGATTCCGTGCTCAACAGCCTGGGCTTCGGGCTCGGGACGCTGGCGTTGGCGCTTTGTTTAGGCGCGCCGCTGGCTTGGGCGGTCGCGCGGCGGCGCGTGGCCGGGCTCAACGCGCTGGCCATGCTGCCGCTGGCGATCTCCTCGGTGGCGTTGGGCTTCGGCCTGCTGCGCGCGTTTGCGCACCCGCCGCTGGACGAGCTCGACCGCGGCCTGGCCGTCGTGATGGCCCACGCCCTGCTTGCGTTGCCCTTCGTCGTGCGCGCCCTGGTCCCGGCCGTGCGCGCGCTGGATCCCGCGCTGGTCGAGGCGGCACGGGGGCTGGGGGCGCGGCGTCTGCGGGTGTTTGCCAGCGTTGAGCTCCCGCTGTTGCGGGGCGCGGCGCTGGCGGCGGCGGCGTTCGCGTTTGCGATCTCGATCGGCGAGATGAGCGCGACGCTCATGCTGGCCCAGCCGGGGCTCAAGACGATGCCCGTCTCGGTCTACAGCTTCCTGGGGGCGCGGCTGTTTGGCGCGGCCAGCGCGATGAGCGTCGTGTTGATTGCGGTCACGGCGCTGTCGTTCGTCCTGATCGAGCGAGCCGGGGAGCGGGTGATCTAGCCTGAGCCTCCTGAGCCTGCAGGGGCTGCACAAGCGCTTCGGCGACGTGCGCGCCGTGGACGACCTCGGGCTGGACGTGCCGGCCGGCGAGCTGGTGGCGCTGGTCGGCCCCAGCGGGTGCGGCAAGACCACCGTGCTGCGCCTGATCGCGGGGTTCGAAGTGCCCGACGCCGGCATGATCCAGCTGGACGGGCGCGACGTGCGCGCGCTCGCGCCCGAGCAGCGCGGCGTGGGGATGGTGTTCCAGCACTACGCGCTCTTCCCGCACCTGAGCGTGGCCGGCAACGTGGCCTACGGCCTGCGCTTCGTTCGAGGCCAGGTCGACAAAGGGGGCCGCGTCGAGGAACTGCTCGAACTCGTGGGCCTGCGCGGCTACGGGGACCGCCGGCCGGACCAGCTCTCGGCCGGCCAGCGGCAGCGCGTGGCGCTGGCGCGCTCGCTGGCGCCGGGGCCGCGGGTGCTGCTGCTGGACGAGCCGCTGAGCGCGCTCGACGTGGGCCTGCGCGCGCGCCTGCGGGCCGAAATCCGCCACATCCTCAAAGCCGCGGGCGCGACCGCACTCTACGTCACGCACGACCAGGAGGAGGCGCTGGCCGTGGCCGACCGCGTCGCGGTCATGAACGAGGGCCGACTGGAGCAGGTCGACGCCCCGCCCGCGGTCTACCGCCGCCCGCGCACGCCGTTTGTGGCCCGCTTCGTCGGGGGCGGCAATCTATTGTCGGCCCGCGTCACCGAGCGCAAGGAGAGCGCGGTACGGCTGCAACTGGGCGAGCGCGCCTTCGACGTGACCGCCGCCGAGGGGAGCGCTTCGGGCAACGACGTCTACGTCCTGGTCCGCCCGGAGCGCTTCGTCGTGGGCTCGGACGGCGCGCTGCGCGCGACCCTGGCGCAGCGTGAGTACCTGGGCGGGCAGTACCGCTTGCGCGCGTACTGGGCGGGGCAGACGATCACGCTGCTGTGCCCCGACGCGCCCGCGCTGGAACGAATCGCACCCGGGGACGAGCTGGGCCTGCGGCTGCCCGACGAGCCGCTCTGGCTCCTGCCCCGCGAGGACGATCGACCGGAAGGAGAACCCGCTTGACGCTCATCGACATCACGCGCCCCATCACGCCCGAGCTGGCGGTGTGGCCGGGCGATGCGCCCTACGGGGCCGAATCGGTCCTGGCGATCGCGGACGGAAACGCGGTCAACCTGAGCACGCTCAGGCTGAGCGCCCACACCGGGACGCACGCCGACGCGCCGTATCACTTTCTGGAGGCGGGACCGACGATCGACCGCGTCCCGCTGGACGCCTACATCGGTCCGGCGACCGTGGTCGACCTGCGGGACGTGCGAGGCGCGCTCCGCCCCGAGCACCTGGAAGGCGTGGACCTTGGGAAGACCGAACGGCTCCTGATCCGCACTGAGTCGAGCGATCTCGCTCACGACCAGTGGCGAGACGAGATCACCTACCCCGCCCCGGAGACGGCGCGCCTGTTGGGCGAACGCGGCGTCAAGCTCTTTGGCACCGACGCGCCCTCGGTCGACCCCGTGGACAGCAAGGCGCTGGAAGCGCACAAGGCGCTCTGGGAGGGAGGCGTGCTGATCCTGGAGGGCCTCTGGCTCAGGGACGTGCCGCCGGGGCGCTACGAGCTGATCGCCCTCCCGCTCAGGCTGGACGGCGACGGCTCGCCCGTGCGGGCCGTGTTGCGGGTGTTGTAACGGTGCGCTGGGAACACTTCCACCACGGGGCCGACTGGGGCGTGCGCGGGGTCGGCGCGAGCAAGGCCGAGGCGTTTGCGGGCGCGGCGCTGGCGCTCACGGCCGTGTTGATCGACCCGGAAGCGCTCGACGCCGACGC
The DNA here is from genome assembly GCA_964572855.1 of uncultured Thermotogae bacterium. Taxonomy (GTDB): domain Bacteria; phylum Bipolaricaulota; class Bipolaricaulia; order RBG-16-55-9; family JAJCYT01; genus CAZNGF01. The sequence continues at coordinate 21,674 of CAZNGF010000017.1, forward strand.
GGCCACGGAGATCGCCTGCCAGGCCCCCGACGACGAGTTGCTGCTGGTGGAGTGGCTCGGCGAGCTCGTCTATCAGATGGACGTCGAGCGCCGCCTGTTCGCGCGCTTCGCGCTTGTGATCGAAAACCATCGTTTGCGCGCCGAGGCGTGGTTCGAGACCATGGACTTGGGCAAGCACGAGTTGGCCGTCGACGTCAAGGGCGTCACCTACACGGAACTGAAAGTCTTTCAGGACGAAACAGGCGACTGGGTCGCCCAGTGCGTGGTCGACGTTTAACGGAGGTGAGCCCATGGACTTGAGCCGATTGAAACAGGTCAGCGACACCGAATGGCACGTCGAACCCGTCGGCGGGATGCGCGTGCCCGGTGTGCTCTACGGCGACGAAGCCCTGCTGCGCGACATGGACGACCAGGTCGTGCGGCAGGTGGCCAACGTGGCCAGATTGCCGGGGATCGTGAAGGCGTCCTACGCCATGCCCGACGCCCACTGGGGTTACGGCTTCCCCATCGGCGGGGTGGCCGCCTTCGACCCCGAGCACGGCGGCGTGGTCTCGGCCGGCGGGGTGGGCTTCGACATCTCGTGCGGCGTGCGAGCGCTCACCACGGGGCTGGAAGCCGAGGAGGTCGTTGCGATGCGCCAGAAGCTGGCCGACGCCCTCTTTGCGCACATCCCGGCCGGCGTGGGCTCGACCGGCAAGGTCCGCCTGAGCCCGCAGGAGACGGACGACATGCTGGCGGGCGGGGCGGCTTGGGCCGTGAGCCGGGGCTTCGGGCTTCCCGAGGACCTGGACCGGATCGAGGAGCGCGGCTGCATGCCCGGCGCGCTCCCGCGCGAGGTCTCCGACAAGGCGAAGAAGCGCCAGAAGGACCAGATGGGCACGCTGGGCTCGGGCAACCACTACGTGGAGGTCCAGCGCGTCGAGCAAGTGTTCGACCAAACGATCGCGTCGGCCTACGGGCTCCGGGAGGGCGAGGTCGTGGTCAGCATCCACTGCGGCTCGCGCGGGCTCGGGCACCAGATCGGCACCGAGTTCCTCAAGCGCATGGTCGCCGACGCGCCCGGCTACGGGCTAAAGCTGCCCGACCGCGAGCTGGCCTGCGCGCCGCTGGATGCGCCCACCGGGCGCGCCTACCTGGGCGCGATGCGCGCCGGGATCAACTGCGCGCTGGCCAACCGGCAGATCGTGGCGCATCTGGCCCGCGAGGTGTTTTCCGATGTCCTTCCCAAAGCCGAGCTGAAACTCCTCTACGACGTCTCGCACAACACGTGCAAGCGCGAGGAACACGAGCTCGACGGCGCGCGCCGCGAGCTGTTCGTCCACCGCAAGGGCGCCACGCGCGCTTATGGCCCCGGCGACGCCTCGCTCCCGCCCGCGCTGCGCGCGGTCGGCCAGCCCGTGCTGATCGGCGGGACGATGGGCACGTTCTCTTACGTGCTGGCCGGGACGCAGGCGAGCATGACCCAGGCGTTTGGCTCGTCCTGCCACGGGGCCGGGCGCGCCATGAGCCGGCGGCAGGCCAGCAAGCGGTGGCACGGCCGCGACGTGGTGGACGCGCTGGCCCAAAAGGGCGTGCTCATACGCGGGCACTCCTACCGCGGCGTGGCCGAGGAGGCGCCCGGCGCCTACAAGGACGTGAGCGCCGTGGTCGAGGCGGCCGAGCGGGCTGGCCTCTCGCGCAACGTGGCCCGGTTGGCGCCTTTGGTGTGCGTCAAGGGGTGAGGCGCGTTGCGGGAAAGCCGCAGGTCCCCTCGCGTGGTGGAGATGGAGCAAAACCTGATCAAGATCAGCTCCCCCTCTGATAAAGGTCATTAATTCCGTGCGCCGTGTTCCGTACGCTCTTGGCAACCAAAACAGACGGAGAGATTGTTGCCATGAACAAACTACTGATCGGCATACTGACGGTGGCGGGCGCGGTGGCGCTGGGGGCCATCTCGCTCTCGTTTTTCGCGGCCGACGAGAACGGAGAGCCGACGGATTGGAGCGAGTGGATCCTGTTCGAGGGGCAGAGCCGCTTCTTGAGCGCGGACGACCCCGTGACCGAGGCGGTCGCGCCCAAGCTGGGCTACCTGGCCCCGGACTTCGAACTACAAGACCTGAACGGGACGGCGCGCGCGCTGTCCGACTACCGCGGCCAGCCCGTGTTGCTCAACTTCTGGGCCACGTGGTGCCCGTCCTGTCGCTCGGAGATGCCGGCGCTGGACGCGTTCGCGGACAACCACCCCGAGGTCCACGTGCTCGGCGTCAACTGGGGGCAGAAGCCGGGGTCCGTCGCCGACTTCCTGGAGGGGCTCGACGTGAGCTTCACCAACTTCAGCGACGAGCGCGGGACGGCGTTTGTGAGCTACCAGCTCACGGGCGTGCCCTCGACCTTCTTCCTGGACGCCGGCGGCTACATCCGAGGCGTCTGGCACGGACCCATGAGCGAAGAGGAGATCGAGGCGGCGTTCGCCCGCATCGCGCAGCGAGGGGAGGCCCTGTGATCTGCCCGGTTTGCCACGCAGACATACCCGACGGCGGCAACTTTTGCAGCCACTGCGGCGCCACGCTCAAGCCGCACGCGGACGTAAGCCTGACCGAGGCCGCGCCGCTGATCAACGGCAACCCGCAGCTCGTCCAGGAGATCCGCGCGCTGCTGGCCGGCAAGAACTGCGGCGCCTGCGGTTACCCGACCTGCCTGAAGACGGCCGAGGCCATCGCCCGCGGCGAAGCCCGCTGCGACGCCTGCGTGAGCGTGGGCGCGGAGGCCGCCGGCAAGATCCGCGCGCTCACGGGGACCCCCGAGCCCGTTAGCTGGGCCACCTCGCTCTGGGCCTCGCTCACCTCGGTGCGGCTGGCGCTCTGGCTCATCGGGATCATCCTGCTGCTGAGCACGATCGGCACGCTCGTGCCGCAGAACGCCGAGTCCATGACCTACGTCAACACCTACGGCGCCGAGGGCGCGCGCTGGATCAAGGCGCTGGGGTTCGACCACTTGTTCCGGTCGTGGTACTTCCTGAGCCTGCTGCTGGCGCTGGTCGTCAACACGGCCTGCTGCACGGTCAAGCGTTCGCGGGTGAGCTTCGGCCTCGTGGCCAAACCGATGGCCGACCGCTCGGACGAGGAGCTGGCCGATTTGGAATACAGCCGGGCATATGCGTTCGGCGGTTCGGCCGAGCGCGCGCGCGAGCGGATCAAAGGGGTCCTGAAAGGCGCGCGCTTCCGCGTGCGGGAGTCCGGCGGGAGCCTGAAGGCCGTCAAGTTCCGCTGGGGGCGCCTGGGCGTCGACCTGCTGCACGTCAGCCTGATCGTCGTGCTGGTGGGCGGGGCGGTGGGCGCGGTCACCAGCTTCGAGGGCTTTCAGGTGGCCCACGAGGGCGAGACGTTCGACTCGCCCATAGGCGACTTTCAGGTGCGCGTCGACAAGCTCTGGAGCGAGTCCTACACCGGCTCCGAGCGCATCAAGGACTGGTACAGCCAGCTCACCGTGCTGGAGGACGGGCGCGAGGTCGCAACCCGGCTGATCGAGGTCAACGAGCCGCTCACCTACAAGGGCGTGAGCTTCTACCAATCTTCCTTCGGGACCGACTGGTGGGAGCGCGGCCACTTCACGGTGCGGGTGGTGCGCGCCGCCGACGGGCGCGACTTCGGGCTGTTCCAGCTCGACAGCAACGGGAGCTTCTACGTGCCCGAACTCGGGCTCGACGTGGCGCTGGGCTCGTTCTACGCCGACTTCGCGCTCGACCAGAACATGCAGGTCTACAACCGCTCGCAGCAGCTCAACAACCCGGCGCTCTACCTCAGGGTGCAGGAGGGCGGGGACGACCCCTATGCCACCTGGGCCTTCGCGCGCGCCGAGATGCGGGGGTTCTTCGACGAGCACCAGGGCCGGCAGGACACCTACCGCTTCCTGCTGGAGGGCGTGGCCGCCGACCAGTTCACGGGGTTGCGCATCGCCTCCAACCCGGCGCTGCCCGTGATCTACGGCGGGTTCGCCCTGATGACGCTGGGCCTGTTTTTGAACTTCTACGTCCCGCCGCGCTGGGTCTGGGTCAACGTCGGTCGGGGCCGTGCGACGGTGGGCGCCCAGGCGCGCGACGGGCGCGAGTTCGAGTCGGGATTCGAATCACTCTGCGAACAGCTCCGGGCGGCGCTCCCCCCTGCGGAACGCCAAACGGACGAGGGCGAAAAGGAGATGGCCCATGTCGTTGGATAGCACACTTTTCTTCTACGTCAGCGCGATCGGATACTTCCTAGCGCTCATCGCGTACATGATCAACCTCACGGTCAAGAGCGCGGTGGCGGAATCCCCCGGCGTGGGGCGCGTCTCGATCTCGACGGGGCGCGCGGGCCCCTGGGGCCGCTGGGCCACCGGGGCGCTGGTCGTTGGCGCGGGGTTTGCCACCGTGGGGATGATTCTGAGAGCGTTCGAGGTCTCGAGCACCTCGGAGTGGTTCATGCCGCTGCCGGTGAGCAACACCTACGAGACGCTGGCGTTCTTCTCCTGGGCCATCCCGCTGACCTACCTGGCCTTCGAGCGGCGCTACAAACTGCGCCAGCTGGGGCCGTTTGCGGCCGGGATCGCGTTCGTGCTGATCGCGGTGGCCTCCTCGCCGCTCGTGCCGCAGGAGGTCACGCCGCTGGTGCCGGCGTTGCAGAGCTACTGGCTGGTGGCGCACGTGCTGTTCGTGCTGGTCGGCGAGGCGCTCTTCAGCGTGGCCTTCGCCGCGGGGGTGGTCACGCTCTGGAAGTCCTGGCGCGGGGCGAGCTGGGAGTCGTTGAAGCGCTTCGACGAGATCAGCTACCGGGCCGTGGCTATCGGCTTCCCGCTGTTCACGCTGGGCGGCATCGTGTTCGGGGCGATCTGGGCGCAGCAGGCCTGGGGGCGCTACTGGGGCTGGGACCCGAAGGAGACCTGGATGCTGATCTCCTGGCTCATCTTCGCGTTCTACCTGCACGCACGCGTGCGCTGGGGATGGAGGGACTGGCGCGCGACCTGGCTGGTCGTGATCGGGTACGCGGCCACGATCTTCACCTGGTTCGGGGTCAACTACTTGCTCAGCGGCCTGCACAGCTACAGCTAGGGGGATCATGTTCACGACGAGCGCGCTGCGCTGATTCGCGCCCCACACTGTCTGGGCGGACAGCCGCGCACACGACCTGAGGACGTACTTGAGCGCGTCAGGCCGGTCCCACCGGCCTGACGCCTTGTTCCCGCGACCGCGCGGGGGGAGGCGCACGTGAGCGCGCGGGCGCGCTTCTGCGAGGGGTGCCCCCGCGGGTGCAGCGTCCTGTTCGACGGGCTGGCCGCGGCCGACCGGCGCTGGGTCGCGTCGTGGCTCGGGGCGATCCCCTCCGTGTCTTACGAGGACGGCGAGAAGCTGATCTACGAGGGCATGCCGGCCTTTGGGATCTTCCTCGTCTGCGCCGGGCGCGTCAAAGTGATTCAGGACCACGCCGGCCGCGACCAGGTCGTCAAGCTTGCCTCCGCGGGCGAGCTGTTGGGCGAGGCGCACTGGCTCGGCGATCGGGTCTACACCGTGAGCGCCAAGGCGCTCGGGCGGGTCGAAGCCAAGTTCGTGGAGGAACACCAGTTCGACGCGCTGCTGGCGCGCTGCCCGGCGCTTTGGGCGTGTCTGCTGGGCAAGCTCGCGCGCGAGCTCAAGGCGCTGCAGGAACGCCTGCTGGAAGCCTCCTTCGGGACCTGCCGCGAGAAAGTGGCCCGCCTGCTGCTGGCGTGGAGCGGCGCGTTCGGGCGGGCGGACGGGGACGAGCGCAGCATCACCCTCTCCCGCGCCGACCTGGCGGGCTTCGCCGGCGTCTCGGTCGAAACCGCCATCCGCACGCTGAGCGCCTTCGAACGCGCGGGCTGGGTGCGCGTCGAATACCACACGGTCACGCTGCTCGACCCGGGCGCGCTCGCGGCCGTCGCCAGGCCGTTGTCCGTTCGAACCGTCGAGCATCTTTTTTAAGCTTACCACGGAGACAGAGAGGGGTACGGAAGGAAGGAAGGAATCAAAGACTCCGCGCCCTCTGTGACTTCTCCGTGCCTCTGTGTTCCCCCCTTCCGTTTATGACCAAGATCAGACGCCCGTTTGATGGGGATCATTTCGGGGAGGGGAAGTCCGCCATAAGATGCCGATAAACGCGGATACGAACGCGATTCGAGCTGAGGAGGGGAACAGGTCCCCCGACCTGAACGCGCTATGAAACGAAAGACGCTGTCCTTTTCGATCGCCTGCCTGGTCGTGGCCATCCTGGGCGGAGCCGTGCTGGGGTTCAACATCTGGTCCCAGCGCGTGCCGCCGCCGGTGGCCGACGGGCGCGTGGGCGAGACCGAGTACGCCCGCACCCTGGTCGACGACGTGACCGGCATGACCATGGCCTGGTCCATCACCGGGGACGAGCTCCACCTGGCCCTGACCGCGCCGAGCCAGGGCTGGGTGGCGATCGGCATCGACCCCGACGACGCGGTCTCGACCATGATGCTGGGCGCCGACTACATCCTGGGGTACGTCGACGAGGCGGGCCAGGTGGTGGTCGAGGACCAGTTCGGCAACACCAAGGTAAGCCACCGCGCCGACACGCGCGGCGACGGCACGGTCGACGTTACCGTGGTGGGCGGCTCGCAGGACGAAAACGGCACGACGCTCGAGTTCGTGCGCGCGCTCGACACCGGCGACGAGCGCGACAAACCCATCCGGCGCGACAAGCTGTTCGTCCAGCTGGCCTACGCGCCCGAGGACGACTTTTTCGCCTACCACGCCGAGCTGCGCAACACCGTGCGGGTGGACTTTTTCGAGGGCGGCGTCATCAACGTGATCGAGCACCTGGAGGCCTTCGAGGTCGCGCTACTGGTCTGGGTCTTCCTGTTCGGGCTGCTGGGGCTGCAGGGCGTGATCTCGACCTATTTGGAGGGCGAGGTGCTGGCCGCGGGCGAGCACCCCGCGGGCGTGCCCTCCTGGGCGATCATGATCGCGACCGTCGCGCTCACGGTCGCCAACCTCTGGGCCGTGGCCGCCTTCGTGGGCTCGCTGTTCGGGGAGGCCGAGGCGCAGTCGCTGGGGCAGCTCGCCGCGCTCATGCTGCTGTTGCTGGCGATCCTGGTGGGCTTCTACCGGCGCTTCTTCGTGGACCACGTCGTGGTGGCGCAGCCGCGCCAAGACGGCGTGCCCTGGTAACCCAAGGAGGTCGAAGGTGAACGAAGACCTGGAACGGAAAGACCAAGAGAAGCTGAAGATGCGGCGCCGCACCTTCATGCAGTGGTTCATCGGGATCGGCGCCGTGAGCTCGATCGGGGCGATGGGGTCGGTGCTGGTGTCGGTGCGCCCCTCCGAGCTCGAGCTGAGCGGCAACCAACCTGATGAAGGCGACCGGCTCGTGTTCGCCACGGGCGGCAACAAGGGCCAGCCCCTGATGCGCGACAGCATCTCGCAGGGGCAGGCCGCGCTCGCCTTCCCCGAGGGCAAGGAGGAGCAGAACAACCTGCTCATGGTGATCCACGCCGACCCGGCGCGGCTGCGCGAGCCCACGCTGCTGGACGGCTCGCCGGAGGGGTTCGTGGCCTACAGCGCGATCTGCACGCACCTGGGCTGCACGGTCAACTTCGCGACCGCCGAGGCCGAACAAGCGGGTCTCGAGATCCACTGTCCCTGCCACGCGGGCGTGTTCGACGCGCTGGCCGGCGCCGAGGTGCTGGGCGGCCCCGTGCCGCGGCCGCTCCCGCAGCTCCCGCTTTCAATCGAGGAGGACGGCGTGCTGGCCGTGGCCGGACCGTTCGACGCCCCCGTCGGGGTGCTCTAGGAGGCTTTCATGACCACAGAAACCAAGCGCGCCGGCTGGCTGGAGACGGACCTGGGCTGGTCGGGCTTTCGCAAGAAGTTCCTCTACAAGGCGTTCCCGGTGCATCCCTCGTTCTTCCTGGGCGAGATCGCACTGTTTTCCTTCATCACGCTCGTGATCACCGGGATCTACCTGAGCTTTTCCTACGAGCCCTCGGCCCGGCTCATCACCGTGGGCGGCGCCGAGTTACCGGCGGCCTACGCCAGCGTGACCGAAACGATCAACCAGCAGCCCTTCGGCCTGATCGCGCGGCGCGTACACCACTGGAGCGCGCACCTCATGATCGCGGCCGTCATTTTGCACCTGTTGCGCGTGTTCTTCTCGGGGACGTTCCGAAAACCCCGCCAGGTCAACTGGTACATCGGCTGCGTTCTGCTGTTCGTCACGATCTTGGCGGCGTTTTCCGGCTACCTCTTGCCCTACGACGAGTTCGCGGTGACGGCCACGGGCATCGGCTACGGGATCGCGCACTCGATCCCCTGGGTCGGGCCCGAGATCGCCGAGTTCGTGTTCGCCGGCAAGTTCCCGGCGCTGGGGACGGTCCCGCGCTTCTACGGCTACCACGTCATGCTGCTGCCCCTCTTGCTGATCGGGATCATCGGCCTGCACATGATGATCATGATCAAGCAAAAGCACAGCGAGCCCTCCTACAACCGGGATCGCGCGCCCAAGGGTGAGCTGTTGGGCATCCCGCTCTGGCCGCAGCAGGTCACGCTCATGTTCGAGCTGTTCTTGTTCATGACCGCCGGGGTGCTGCTGCTGGCGGCCACCTTCCCGGTCCACCCGGTCGAGGTCTACGGGCCTCCGGGCCCCGAGACGCCCTCGGTCAAGCCCGACTGGTACTTCTTGTGGATCTACGGGATGCTCAAGCTCATCCCGGGCTGGATCCACCTCGAGCTCTGGGGCGGCGTCATCAACGCCGAGGTGATCGGTTCCATCGTGCTGCCGGGGCTCATCGTCGCGGTCATGGTGTTCGCGCCGCTGTTCTCGCGCGAGCGCGAGCCGCAACACTACATGGAGCCGGTCGTGTGGCGCCCGATGCGCACCTCGGTCGGGATCGCGGCGCTGGCGCTGCTGCTCACGCTCTCGGTGGCCGCCTACGAGGACGTGCTGCGGGTCCCGCTGAGCGCCTTCCAGCTCGCGGCCGTGCTGGTCCCGCTCGGAGTCTGGGCCGCCTCGTACGCGATCCTGCGCGCCCTGAAACGACAGAGCGGCGAGCCCGAGGTCGGAGCTGCGGCCCGCGCGCCGACCGGCTCGCCCGGAAAGGAGTGACCGTGGCCGGCTTTCGCCTGTGGGAAAGCGTCACGATCGAGCAGTTGCTGAGTGAGCTGACCGAGGTCGCCGTCGGCGAGTTCAAGCGCCACGAGCTGAGCCTGTCGGCCGAGGAGCGCGCCAAGCTGGAACACCGGCTCAAGGACGTGCTCAACACGCACCTGTATGCCTCGCCCGCCTGCGGGACGAGCTCGCTCTGCCAGCCCAGCGAGGAGGGCCGGGCCGACCCCTGGTCGGCGCAATCGGCCTCCTGGGGCCTGGTCACGCGGCCCGACCCCACGCTGTCGTCAAGGGAGGACTAGCCAAGCCGTCAGCCACGCTCGCGGCGCCCCCGCGGCAGCTTCGGCAGGATACGGGATCCGCGCTCAGCGCTCCGAAGGCGCCGTTTGCTCGTACAGACAGATGCATCCGTGCTCGTAGCGGATAAGCCCCTCCTGGGCGAGCCGTTTCATGTGGACGCTGACCGTGCGGCGCGAGACGCCCAGGAGCTGGGCGACCTCGCTTTGCACCACCGGACGCCGAATCTGCAGGCCGCCGTCGGCGAGGTCGGTCCCATAGCGGCGCGCGAAGTGGCGGAACAGGTTCAGCAGGCGTTCCTCCAGCGCGCCGTAGCTCGAGCGCGCCAGCTCCCGCTCCAGCGCCTTGAGCTTGGTGGCAAACAGCGCGAGAAGCGGGTCCAGCGCCCAGGGCCGCTCCGCCAGGAACTGCCGCAGATCCTTGGTCTTGAGCAGGCAGATCAGGCTCTCCTCCAACGTGCGCACCTCGCTGGAGCAAATCGCGTCAGCGTCCTCCCACCAGCGCTCCTCGCCGAAGCTGTCTCCGGGTCCCAGGATCTTCCAGGCACGGCTGTAGCCGCGCGAGGCGCACACGACCTTGGCCTCGGCCGTGCCCTCGCCGATGAGGTACCACGTGAAGCTGGGGTGATAGGCGTGGTAGATCACGTTGTGGCTCGGGTAGCGCACGGGGTAGGCGAGCTCCGCCAGCGCGGCGGCGTCCGCCGGGGCCAGGCCCGGGATGGCCTGTGCCACGTAGCGGCACTTCTGGTCCTGATCGATGGACACGTTCCGTGGCATGCGCCCCCCGTCCTCGCCGGATGCGAGCTCGCCCTCCGGCCACTGCAACCACATATCTGAGCTTCTCCCACACTACGGGAGGCCCTCCGTCCGCTGAATGAGGTTGCGCAGCCCTTGGAATGATCAATGTCAGGTTGCGGGGAAGGCGTGCATGGCGGGCCGCTGGCGGTCTAGCGAATCAGACGCCGCCGCGTGAGCGCCAGCACGGCCATCCAGAGCACGTCGCCCCAGCGCGCGGGGTGGAACTGACCCAGCGCGAGCGCGCGAAATCGGGGAGCCAAAGTGTCCTAGAAGACTGGTAAAGCGGTCCTGCCTTGTGCTACACTGCGGCAGGAGGCTGCAACCACTCGGGGTTTGTCGCACCCAAAAAACGTCAGAGGTGTTCTTATGAACGACAAGCCAGCCCTATTCTGTGAGGATCACGACTGCCCGCTGAACCAGCTCGACCCCGCCCTGCGCGCCGAACTCAAGCAAGTGGAATTCCCCCAAGGCACGACGTTCTGTCGCCAGAACGATCCGCTGCGCGCCGTGTTCGTCCTGTGCGAGGGCAACGCGCGCGTCGTGCGCCACAGCCCGGCCACCGACCAGCAGTTGCTTATTTCTTTCCTGGAGCCGGGCGCCGTGCTGGGCTATCAGGAGCTGCTCGCCGACCGCAGTTGCTGGGACGTCTCGGTCGAGGTGCTGGAACCCTGTCGTCTGGTCCGGATCGACCCGCCTTTGTTTTTCCACTGCCTGCAGCAGAGCCCGGGCTTTGCCTTGAAGCTGTTGCAGCAGAGCCTCGAGAGCGAGCACGGCCTGCAGCGCCAGTACAACCACCTGCTGAACCAGACCGCCTTCGCGCACGCGTCTTGGGGCGTGTCGCACTGAGCACGCAGGGCTGCCCCCTCATCCCTTCCTTTGACGCGATTAGTCACCTTCTCTCCCATTGGCTGTGACTAATCGCGTCACTCCCGCCAGGGGAGAAGGGGGTCAAGAAGTCAAAACGCTCACCCCAAAGCCAGCCCCGGTTGCGCTGCCAGCTGGAGCGGGCTGCGCTCGCCCAGCACGGTGTGTCTGTACTGGGCGCAGGCGGCGATCATGGCGCCGTTGTCCAGGCAGAGTTTCAGCTCGGGGAAGTGGACGGCCTTGCCCGCGCGCTTGGCGCGCTGTGCCAGCGTCGCGCGCAGGCCCGAGTTGGCCGCCACGCCACCCACGACGACGAGCGCGTCGTCGTCCCAGTGCGCCGCGGCGCGCAGCAGCTTGTCGCTCAAAACCTCGACCACCGCGGCCTGGAACGAGGCGGCCACGTCGGCCAGCGCCGCGTCCGGGTGCTTGTCCAAGTGGTACCGCACGGCCGTTTTGAGCCCCGAGAAGCTGAAGTCGAACCCCTGGCCCTTCATGGGGCGTGGAAAGGGGATCGCGTCGGGATCGCCCTCGCGGGCCAGCCGGTCGATCTGCGGGCCGGCCGGGTAGCCCAATCCCATCAGCTTGCCCGCCTTGTCGAACGCCTCGCCGGCCGCGTCGTCGCGCGTTGTGCCCAGCAATTCGTAGTCGCCCCAGTCGCGCACGCGGATCAGGCTCGTGTGCCCGCCCGAGACCAGCAGCGCCGCAAACGGCGGCGGGACACCGGGAAAGCTCAGTCGGTGGGCGAACAGGTGCCCCTCCAGGTGGTTGACGCCCACGAACGGGGCGTCGAGCGCGTAGGCCAACCCCTGTGCGGCCGTGAGCCCGACGAGCAGCGGCCCGATGAGGCCCGGGCCGCAGGTCGCGCCGATCAGGTTCAACTCGTCGGGGGTGATCCCCGCTTGATCGAGCGCGGCCCGGATCACGGGCGCGATCTTGATCACGTGGTTGCGCGAGGCCACCTCGGGCACGACGCCGCCGTAGCGCGCGTGCACCTCGGCCTGGGAGTAGACGACGTTGGACAGCAGCGTCGCGTCGTCTTGCAGCACGGCCGCGGCCGTCTCGTCGCAGGAGCTTTCGATGCCCAGCGTGTACATGGCGCCCCTTACGCTACGGAAGCTCGGCCGTGCTGTTGTCGCCCAGGATGAGCTGGTAGGCCCTGGGCGGGCGCAGCTTGTGGCTGACCTGGACGTTGCGGCCGATGAGGCTGTGGTCCACGCGCTGGACGCCGCGCACCGTGGAGCCCTCCATCACGATGCTGTACTCGATCTCGCTCTCGTGGATCGTGCATCCGCGGTCGATCGCGGTGAACGGGCCGATGAAGGCGTTTTCGATTATCGTGTCGGCCCCGACGATCAGCGGGCCGCGCAGCTCGCTGTTGACGACGGAGACGCCCGGCCCCAAGGTCACGTTCCCGCGCACGACGGTGGCCTCGTCGACGCGGCCCTCGTTGGCGGGCGCCAGCCGCTCCAGCATGAGCCGGTTGGCCGCCAGCATGTCGTCGGGCTTGCCCACGTCGCGCCACCAGCCCTCGACCAGCGCCGGGACGACCGTGCGGCCGTCGTCGATGAGCTGCTGGATCGCGTCGGTGATCTCGAGCTCGCCGCGCCAGGAAGGCTCGATTTTCTCGATCGCCTCAAAGATGTGGCGGTCGAAGGCGTAGACGCCCACGACCGCCAGGTTGCTGGGCGGGTCCTTGGGCTTCTCGACCAACCGCACGACCCGGTCGTCCTCCAGCTTGGCCACGCCGAAACGGCTGGGGTCCTCGACCTCGTAGAGCCCGATGAGCGCGTTGGGCTTTTCCCGCCGGAAACGGTCGATATGGCCCGAGAGCCCGTGCTCGAACAGGTTGTCGCCCAGCGTCATGATGAACGGGTCCTCGCCCACGAACTCGCGCGCGCAGGCCGCCGCGTGCGCCAGCCCCTTGGGCTCCTCCTGCATGATGTAGCCCAGCTCGACGCCCCACTGCGCCCCGTCCTCGAGGTCGCGCTTGAAGGAGCGCTCGACGTTGGGGCTCACGACCACGCCGATTTGGTCCACGCCGGCGGCCACCAGGTCCTCGATCACGTAGTGGATCACGGGCTTGTTGGCCACGGGGATCAAGTGCTTGGCGCCGGTGTGGGTGAGCGGGCGCAGCCGCGTGCCCTCGCCGGCGCAGAGGATAATCGCTTTCATGGGCCCTACGATACCCCGGCGGGGCAGGAGGGGCAAAGCCAAGGATGTAGGGCCGGCTGTGCCGGCCCATGGCGGCCCGCGGAGCGGGCCCTACATTATTCCGGTTTGCCTTCTCCGTTCTCCCTTTCCCCTGTTTTTCGGCTGTCCGAGGCGACCCGCCCGTCGACGAGCTCGACCACGCGGTCGACGCGCTCCAGGATGCGCGGGTCGTGCGAGGCGAACAGGAAGGTCGTCCCGCGCTCGCGGTTGAGCTTTCTGAGCATGTCCATGAGCGCCTCGCTGTTTTGGGTGTCGAGGTTGGCGGTGGGCTCGTCGGCCAGCACGAGCGCCGGCTCGGCGGCCACGGCGCGGGCCACGGCCACGCGCTGCTGCTGGCCCCCCGAGAGCTTGTTGGGGAAGCGCGCGGCCAGCGCCTCCATCTCCAGCACGCCGAGCACCGAGCTGCTGCGGCGCTTGCGCTCCTCCGCGGTCACGCCCTGCAGCTCCATCACGAACTCGGCGTTCTCGCGCGCGGTGAGCACGGGGATCAGGTTGTAGGCCTGGAACACGAAACCGATCCGCTCCAGCCGCAGGCGCGCGAGCCGGTCGGGGACGAGCTCGTTGAGCTTTTGGTCCTCGATCCAGACCTCGCCCGCCGTGGGCTGCAGCAGCCCGCCGACCAGGTGCAGCAGCGTGGACTTGCCCGAGCCCGACGGCCCGGCCAGCGCGGTGAACTCGCCGGCGTTCACCTCGAGCGTCACCCCGCGCAGGGCGGGCGTCTCGATGCCGTCGGAGACGTAGGTTTTGGACAGGTCTTTTGTTCGTACAACGGGTTTGGTCATGGTCACTCGCTCCTATTACTCATCTCGGGAGAAGGGAGAACCGAGGAAGGAGAATTCCTTTCGACTCTCGCTTGCCCCTAACCAACGAATCGCATCGCCTCCACCGGCTCCAGCCGGGAGGCGCGCCAGCCCGGGTAGGCCGCCGCCAGCAGCGCGATGGCGAACATCATCGTGCCCGAGAGCAGCCCTTCAGCCAGCGTCATGCGCAGGTAGAACGTGTTGGTCATGTTGATGGCCGACATGAGCTCGCCGTAGGCCTGCGGCAGCTCGAAGCCGAAGCCGCCCCACCACACCAGCAGCGCGCCCAGGGCCGAGCCGAGCAGCGAGCCGATCCCGGCCAGCAGCACGGACTCGGTCTCGATAAGACCCAGCACGCGCCGCCGCGAGCCGCCCAGCGCCAGCACGACGCCCAGCTCGCGCGTGCGCTCCAGCACGGACAGGTAAAGCGTGTTGAGCACGACCAGTCCCCCCAGCAGGAAGAAGATCAGGCTGAACACCAGGTAGATCGGCCCGATGATGTTGAACAACGAGGCCGTCTCGGGCGTCAGTTCCTGCCAGGGCTCAACGGCGTAGTCGTCCCCGAGCGCGGCCTGCAGGCGCGCCACGGCGGCGTCGATCACCGCCTGATCCCAAGGGCCGTGGACGTCCTCCAGCAGCACGACGACGCCCGTGGCCGCGTTGGGGTTGCGCACCAGGTCGCGCGCGTCTGCCAGCGTGATCTGGACGATTCCCTGGCTCAGCTCGCGCGAGGGCGGGTCGATCCCGCCCACGATGCGGGGCACGAGCACGCCCGTCCCGGTCTGCGGGTGCGAGGTCATCAGGATGAAAGAGGCGTCGACCGCGGCATCGAGCTTGTCCAACAGCGCCTCGCCGGCCACCGCGACCTTGCGGTCGCCGGGCAAGAGCGGCCGGCCCTGCGTGACCCACTCGTCCATCAGGCTGATCGCGCGCGCCTTGTCGGGCTCGACTCCCTGCAGGATCACGCCGCGCGAGCGGTCGCCGTTGGCCGCCAGCGCGGGCAGCTCGATGCGGACCGTGTACCAGCGCACGCTTTTATCGGACTCGAGCGCGTCCAGTGCGGGCCGGACGTCCTGAATCAGTGGGATCGTGTTGCTGAGCTCGCGGTAGTCCGCCTGGTGGATCTGCAGGTGACCGGTCTCAAGCAGCGTGGTGTTTTCGAACAGGTTACGCAAAAATGCGCCCTTGAGGCCCCACATCAGGTTGAGCAGCAGCACGGGGACCAGCACGGCCAGCAGCGTCAGGATCGCCCGGCGCCGGTTGCGCAGCAGGTTGCGCCAGGCCAGCGTCAGCGTCAGCCGCATTGCGCCTCGTCTTCCAGGCAGGGGAGTGTGAAGCGCGCCGCGGGGATGTCCACGCCGATCTCGTAGGATTCGACCCGTTCCTCGGTGTAGCTCTGCTCGCGCAGCAGGTCCGTGATCTTGCTGTGCAACGCGAAGGTGAGCCCGTTCGCCTCCACGAAGTCGCTGAAGCTGGCCTCGCGGATCAGGTTGTCGCGCTGGTCGAAGTAGTCGATTTGCAGCACCGCGCAGCTATCGTTCAGCATGTCCAGCTGGAGCTTGCCGTAGACGACGTCGGCCTCGGGCTTGGGCACGAGGCGCAGCCGGTGGATCGTCGCCCCCTCGTCGTCGCTGCGGGTGCCCAGCAGCTCGGCCGTGTAGCGGTCCCCGATCGTGCCGCGATAGAGGTCCTCGACGGCCACGTCGGAGCCGAAGAACGTCTGGGTCAGCGACGCGGTCGGCAGCGCGATGGCCTGCCCCGCGTCGGGCGTGTAGAACCAGAGCTCGTCATCGCTCAAGAGCAGGTAACCGCTGCCGGCCTCGTCCTCGGGCGCGAGCACGCGGATCATGGCCCGCTCGTTGTCGGCCGTGGACCAGACCTCAAGCCGGAACTCCCGGGTGTACTCGGGCCGGAAGGTCGAGATCTGGATCACGCCGTGAAACGAGGCCGAGTTCCAGTTTGCCTGGGCGCACTCCAACAGCGAGTCGGCCGTGGCCGGTGCCTGATCCTGCCCTTGCGCGGGGAAGACGAGCCCAAGCAGCAGCAACAGCACAAGTGCCCTTGCCAGACCGAATCGCCCTTCGCCCTTCTCCGCTCTCCATTTTCCTTTAGACATAGCGCATCGCCTCCGTGGGTTCGAGTTTGGCCGCCCGGCGTGCCGGGTAGCGCGCGGCGATCATCGCCGTCAACACCACGATCAGGAAGGAATAGAACACGTGCGTCCAGTCCGCCTTCGAATACATCACGGTCGGGAAGCCGATGTCGGGGAAGGCACCCATGTAGTCACCCATGTCGATGCCGACGCGCTCCATGTAGAGGTTGAAGCCGTAGCCGGCCGCCGCCCCCAGCAGAAAGCCCATGCCCGAGACGAACACGCTCTCCAGCGTGATGAGCCGCCGGAGCTGCTTGGGCCGCAGTCCGAGCGAGAGCATGACGCCGAACTCGCGCATGCGTTCCAGCACGGTGAAGGTCACGGTGTTGGCCACGCCGAAGCCCGCCAGCAGCGCGATCAGACCCATCCAGAGCAAGTTCTCGTAGGCCTGCAGGTCCAGGGAGTCGGCGATGATCGGGTTGAGGTCGAAGAAGGTCGAGACCTCGACAGACCCCAGCTCGGCCTCCAGCGTCAGGTCCAGCGCCTCGGCGTCGGCGCCCGGGTGCAGCCCGACGGCCAGCTCGACCGCGCCGGCCACCTCGGTGAGGCCCTGCGCAGCGCCCAGCGTGATGAAGGCCGTGAACTGGTCCAGCGGGCTCAGTCCGGTGCTGACGATCCCCACGAGCCGAAACCCCTGCGAGTGCGGCCGGTTCAAGCCCTGGACCTGCAGCACGACGCGCTCGCCCAGGCGCACGTCGAGCCGCTGGGCCAGCGTCGCGCCCAACACGACCTCGCCGCCGTCGCGCAGGAAGCGCCCTGAGACGATCCGCTCGTGCAGCTCGGTCACCTGGGTCTCCCGGCTCGGGTCCAGGCCGCGCACGGACACGCCCTGCGAGCCGTACGCGCTCTGCAACAAGCCCTCCAGGGTCAGGCGCGGGCTCACGGCGCGCACCTCGGGCCGGTCGACCAAGTCGCCTGTGAGTCGCTCGAGCTCGGCGGGCGGAAACGCCAGTTCCAGGTCGGGGTCGTCCAAGTAGCCGGCCGGGTGCAACTGCAGGCCGCCGGTGTCGAGTGTCGTCTGTGCGTGGATCATGGACTGGATCGAGCCGTCGGTCAGGCCCCAGAGGGCGATCATGGCCCAGGTGGCCACGGCCACGATGCCCATGGTGAGCCCCGTGCGCCGGCGGTTGCGCCGCATGTTGCGAAAGGCCAAGCGGGCCAGCGTGCTCATGCCGAATTCCTTTCACGCCCTCCTGAGAGGGCACGGCCTTGATCGATTACTGCGTAAGGCCGGGGGCTCGCGCCGCAGGAGCGACAGGACGCGTGTATTTCCCCCAAGCTCGACCATGGCGTGATTTTACTTGGCTCAAAGCGCGTGGTCGACTTTGTGCTTGACTGCCTGAACGGTGGGCGGGCGGGCGGGTGCGGCCCTGTGATGTGCGGCTGACTGCGGGCGATGCCAACGAGGGTTGAGCGCGCTTGGCTTCGCGTCCCTTGAGCGGACAAGTCTTGGTCAGCCAGGCGACCTCTGTTGACAGTCAAAATATATCGTTATATCATTTATTTTAACATTGACTTTTTTCTATCTTTGCTGTAAGGTAAGCGCAAAACAATTCCCCCTCAGGAGGTTGGCTTGCGCGTCTTTCGCTGGTTCGGCTTGGGGACAGTTGGGTCGGGCATACTGGCTTTTTTACAAGGATGCAGCCCAGGCGAAGCCCTGTTGGCTATCTTGCTGTTGTTTGGCCTCTCGGGGGGCGAACCGGCGGACGCCACGTTCACGCTCAGCGTCAACGTGGCCGGGACGGGCAGCGGGACGGTCACCAGCAGCCCGGCGGGCATCGACTGCGGCGCCGACTGCGCCGAAGATTACGACGAGGGCACCGTGGTGGACCTCACCGCCACGCCCGACGCCGGTTCGACCTTCGCCGGCTGGAGCGGCGACGCCGACTGCGGCGACGGCCAGGTCACGGTGAACCAAGACCTCAACTGCACCGCTACTTTTGACCTTACTACCACTCCTAAGGTGTATTGGACAACCATCGCTACAATACAACGATCCAACTTGGATGGTTCAGGGGTCGAAAATGTCGTCACGGGATTATCTGGTGCCACACGAATCGCGCTGGATTTGAACGCACGCAAGATATACTGGACCGACATTGGCAATGACAAGATCCAACGGGCTAATCTGGGCGGTTCGGGAGTCGAGGATTTGGTCACCGGATTACCTTTCCCCTCGGGCATCGCGTTGGACTTGAGCGCGGGTAAGATGTACTGGACCGATGTCAACACGGACAAGATCCAACGGGCCAACCTGGATGGTTCAGGGATCGAAGATCTGGTCGCGGGATTGGGCAATCCTCAAGACATTGCGTTGGATCTGAGCTCGGGAAAGATGTACTGGGTAGATGACGTTACAGACAAGATCCAGCGGGCCAACTTGGATGGTTCAGGAGTCGAGGATTTGATTAACACAGGGTTGCTCAACCCTCAAGGTATCGCATTGGACCTAAGTGCGGGCAAGATGTACTGGACAGATAACGTCACGGACAAGATCCATCGCGCGAACCTGGATGGCTCAGGAATCGAGGATTTGGTCGCGGGCTTGGACGATCCCCGCGGCATTGCGCTTGACCTAGACGCAGGCAAGATTTATTGGGCAGACAGTGGCACGGACATGATCCAGCGAGCGAACCTGAATGGGTCAGGGGTCGAGAACTTCATCGTTCTGAGCACCTTTGACATCCCACGTGGCGTTGCGCTGGGAACGGATTGAAGCATCGGTGGGGAATCCCAGCGGATGTTGAACGGAAGTAATGTAGGGCCCGCTGCGCGGGCCCTACATTTTTCTTGACTGAGGGGAACGAGCGAGAAGCCTCTCAGGCCGGCAAGTAGGGCAAGCTGCGCCTGCCGTTGATTTAGCCAAATGGCAGGCACAGCTTGCCCTACTTGCTTGTCGCAATTCTGTTGCCAATAGGCACACAACGTGTTAGAATTTTGGAGTGAAGTACTTCTCTTGGAGCAACGAGAAGAACGAGAAACTCAAACGGGAACGCGGGGTCTCCTTTGAAGCGGTGCTCTTTCACATCGAGCGGGGAGACCTGTTGGACGTGCTGGCGCATCCAAACCAGGACCGTTATCAGGGACAACGCATCTTTGTGGTCAAAATCGAGGATTACGCCTACCTCGTTCCGTTTGTGGAAAGCGAGGACGAGGTGTTTCTCAAGACGATCATCCCCAGCCGCAAAGCAACCAACACCTATTTGAGACAGGAGAGGCAAGATGACCAGGCTTGATCGAGAGGAGAAGGAACTGTTGGAATCCTTCGAGCGCGGTGAATGGAAGTCGGCCCCGGAAGGGGAGACCG
>CAZNGF010000018.1:0-7193 GCA_964572855.1 uncultured Thermotogae bacterium
TGGAAACTCGGCGAGTTCGAGCAAGCAGAGCGGTATCTGAACGAGAGTCTGGCGCTCACGCGGGAGACGGGCGACCGTTGGACCTTGGCCATGAACTTGATGTCGCTGGGGCGGATGCACGTTCGCCTGAATCACCTCGACGACGCGGATGAATTCCATCAGGAGAGCCTGACCATCTGCCGGACGATCGAGGAGCCGCGCGGCATCGCCCAGTCGCTCATCGGGTGCGCCCTGGTCGCGCTGGCGGGCCACGAGCCCGAGGACGCGCGGGCGTCCCTGCGCGAAGCGCTCTCGACCGCCATGGACATGGGCGCGCTCCCCGTGGTGTTGGACGGCTTGTACGCGGCGGCCGAGTGGTTCGTCCAGCAGGGCGAGTTCGCGCGCGCGGCCGAGCTGTTCCAGATGATCCGCCAGCACGCCGCCGCCGAGCACCTCAACAAGGCCGACGCCGAACGCCGGCTGCACGAATTGGCCCCGCGCCTGGAAGCAATCGAGCTCCCCCCGATCCGCCGCCCCAAGCGCGACCTCTCCGCCCTGGTCGAGCGCACGCTGTCCGCCCTTCAATGACCCCACAGCAACCCCCGCAGATCGGTACCAATGCACCGCTTGCCCGCCTATGCTGGGGGACTATAGACTCCGCAAAGGAGGAACGATGAAACGGTTTCTGGTCACGGCGCTGGTGGGCGCTGTGCTGTGCGGTCTGTGCGTGCCGGCGCACGCGCAGACCCCGGATCAGCCCGGCGCGCTTTTTTACGCCGGAGAGTTCGGAACCGGCGTGGCCGGGGCGTGGGGCGGGACGTATGCGGGGTGGTATCTGGCCTCGCTCGTTTTGGGGGAGGGGGCGGGCGGCGCCGTGGGCCAGCCGCTGGGGATGGCCCTGGGGGGCGCGTTGGGCGTGCACGGGTTTGCCGTGTTCAACGCCTACGAGGGCGGGCACCCGTTCATGGGACTGCTGGGCGCGCTGGCGGGGCAGACGCTGGCCAGCGCGCTGGTGAACGGCGTCGTGTTCGGAACCGGCTTGTACGAAGAGCTGTCCAACCAGCAGATCGGGCTTACCTTCACGGCCGCCGGCACGGTCGGCAGCGCGGCCCTGGCCGTGGTGGGCTACCACCTGGGGCGCTTCTAGGAACGAGCCCCCGCGCGTTCAGGCGAAGCGCTTGCTCAGGGCGCGCGCGTAGGCCCAGCCCACGGTCGCCCCGTAGACGAGGTGTCCCATCAGGCTTCCGGCCACCACCAGCGGTGCTATCTCCCCCATGTTGCTGGCAAAGACCCCACCGCCGGCCAGCGGGAGCATCGCCAGTTGGGCGCCCAAAAACGGCAGCACGCCGTAGAGCGCGCCGCGCGCCGCCGGCGTGCCCGGCAGGGCGCGGTCGAAGCCGAAGGCGTAGAGCCAAGCCAGCAACACTCCGACGAGCGCGTGCATCATCCAGCCCGCCGCCAGCGGCAGCTCGAACATGCCGGCCAGCATGCCGGGCGCGTCCATCGGCACGCCCAGCGACCCAGCCATGGCCGAGAGCGCCGTCATGACGCCGGTGCCGATCAGTCCGGCCAGCGCCGACAGGCCCAGCCGCTCGGCCGGCGTGCGCCGCGGCTCGCGGCGCGGGGCGGGGCGGGCCTTGATGGGCTTGTCCTTCTTGTTGAGCTTGGCCCAGGCCAGCCGCAGGCCCCCCAGCGAGGTGAGGTAGCCGTACCCGATCATGTTCTTGATGATCCGGGCGGGTGCTCCCTTGAAATGGTAGCGGTTCTCGATCACGCCCAGCGCGTCGCGCTGGCCCAGGCTCAGGAACACGCCCATGCGGCGCGGGTAGCACGGCTGCATCGGCTCGGCATTGAGCAGGCGGTGGAAGTTGGCGGCCACCTTCGGTCCCTGCATGGCGGCCAACTGGGCCATTGGGGGGAGCAGCCCGCCGTTTTGGTCCGTGGCCGCGGCGCTGTCGCCCAGCACGAACACCTCGGGGTGGCCCTCGGCCTGCAGAAATTCGTTCACGCGCGCGCGGCCCTGGCGGTTGACCGCCAAGCCGCTCTGCTCGATCACGGGCGCCCCTTGCACGCCGCCGGTCCAGACGATCAGGCCCGCGTCCAGCGCCCGCCCGTCGTTGAGCCGGACACAGTGCGGCTCGATGGCGTCCACGTGGACGCCGGTGACGATCTCGACGCCCTTGGATTCCAGGATCTTGGTGGCCAGCGGGATCACGCGGTCCTGGCAGTCCTGGCAGGACGAGAGCACGGTGGGCGAGCCGTCCACCAGCGTCACGCGCAGCTTTTCGGGCGGGATGCCGTATTCGCGCGCCACCGAGGCGCACCAGTCGGCCAGCTCGCCGGCCAGCTCGACGCCGGTCAGCCCCGCGCCGCCCACCACGACATGGGCGCGCCAGTCGTCCTCGGGGTGGTCCTTGTAGTCGATCAGGGACTCCTCGACCCGCAGGTGGATGCGCTTGGCCTCGCTCCAGTTGTGGAGCGTGAGCGCGTGCTCCTCCAGACCGGGGATGTCGAAAAAGCGGGGCACGCTGCCCAGCGCGACCACGAGGAAGTCGTAGTCCAGCGCTTGGGTTTCTCCGGCCTGTTCGACTTCGACGCTCTGCGCTCGGAGGTCGATTGAGCTCACCTCGCCGCGCAGCAGGCGGATCTCGCCCTCGGCAAGCAGGCCGGGGAGGTCGACCGTGACCTCGGAAAAGGCGCGCCGGCCCACCGCCGGCTCGTGCATCATCGTGGTCAGGTGGTGGTAGTCGTGGCGGTTGAGCAGCGTGACCTCGGCGTCGAGGTCGCGCAGGCCCAGCGCGCAGGTGAGCCCGGCGTAGCCCGCGCCCAGGATTAAGACGTGCGGCCGGCGGCCCGCGGCGCGCTGCCAGAAGAGCGCCTTCCAGCGATCCAGTTGCTCGTGCAGGGCATCCAGCTCGGTGCCGCCCTCGACGGTGGCGATCGGATGTTGCAGTTCGTCCATGGGACCTCCTCGTATCCAGGTGCCGTCCTCGGTTGGCGGGCAGGAGACAGCTCGCCCGGCTCCCGCACTCAACGTAACCATCACGGGGGGGACACGCCGTAAGTTCCCTTACACTTGAACGCCTGCGCCAACGTAAGCGCGCTTACTGCTCGGTGCCGCGCGGGCGGATTAGGATGGAAGCGCCTCGAATACGAGGTGAGAAACCCCTTTGCCTTCTCACCCCCTCTCACACCTCACCGGGGCGGCGGGCGCGGTCCGCTGTCCCGGTGAGCCTTCCCTCACTCCTCGGAAAGCGATGCGAGATAGGCCAGCAACGCCTCGAGCTGGGTGTCGCTCAGGTTGTAAGGCGGCATGGCGTTGGCGAAGTCTTGGACGATCTTGGCGCCCGGCTGCTGGATCGACTCGCGGATGTAGTCGGCGTCGGCCGTGACCGTGCTGCCGTCGGCCAGCGTCACGGTGCGCCCGACCAAGCCCCGCCAGCTCGGCCCCACGCTCACCGTGCCGTCGGTCGTGTGGCAGGCCACGCACCCCTGGTTCTGCGCCACCTGCTGCCCCTGGGCGATGAGCGCCTGGTCGGCCTCGGCTGCGCCGGTCTGGGGGGTGTCGGGTTCCTCGGGCTGCTCGGCTTCGGTGGTTTCCTCGCCCGCTTGCGGTTCGGCGTCGCTCTCGGAAGCGGGTTTGCCTTCCGCCTCTGACTCCTTGGCGCCGCCCGCCAGCGAGCGCATGTAGGCCACGATCGCCGCCAGCTCGTCCTGGGTGAAGTTGTAGGGCGGCATGGCCGGCTGGAAGCCCTCCACGATTCTGGCGTCCGGCTCCAGGATCGACTCGCGGATGTAGTCGGCGTCCACGGTCGCGCTCGAGCCGTCGGTGAACGTTTCCGTGCGGCCGAAGGCGCCCTGCCACGTGGGCCCCACGCCGGGCGAGCCGTCCACGCTGTGGCAGGCCAGGCAGCCGCGCGTCTGGGCCAGCCGTTGGCCGGTCTCGACCAGGGCCGCCTCGGGCGCGGCGGGCCGTTCCTCGTCGGGGGCTTCCGAGCGCTCCTCGGGCGTTTCGGGCTGCTCCTCCGGCTCCTCGGCGGGCTCGGCCGGGGTTCGTTCGCCCGCGCCCCCGCGGGCCAGTTCCTCCTCGTACTTGCGCACGAATGCCTGCAGCAGCGCCCACACGTTGGGGTCGCTCAGGTTCTGGCGCGCGTTGGCGCGGGCCATCTCGGTGGCGCGCGCCAGGATGTCCGAGGAGCCCAGCTCGTCGCCCTGCAGCAGCATGGCGTAGCCCTTCTGCATCAGCTTGATGTAGTCCTCGCCGGGCCCGTGGCAGGCCTGGCAGGTGTAGTTCTGCGCGAGGTCCTGGAAGGATTCGTCGGACAACTGGATGTCGCCCAGGTCGAGCTCGGCGAACAGGCGGATGTGGGCCAGCTGCTGCTCGGCCGCTTGAATCGAGTCGGGGTTGCCGCTGGCGCGCGCCTCGTCCAGGCGCTCGTTGGTGCGGCTCACGTGGCAGGCCACGCACGAGTTGTCGTTGACGTACTCCAATGGCTTGCCCGCGGGCGAGAGGTTCGGGTTCTGCTCGACCTCCTCGGCCAGCGGGTTGGGGGTCTTGAAGGGCGACTCGCGCTCGCCGAAGCCCTCGACCAGGAACGTGTCGCGGTGCATGCTCCACCACTCCAGCATCCCGGCGATCACGCGCTCCTTCTCCTCGGGGGGCGCGTCCTGCTCGTAGCCGAAGTCGTTGCCGGTCATCCAACGGATGTGCTCGATGGCCTCCTGGCGCGTGGGCCAGTCGGGCGCGGTGAGCTCGGCCACGTTGCGCTCGAACACCGCCTGCATCGCATCGCGCAGCCCCTCGTGGGCGCGCTCGGTCGTGAGCGCCAGCGGGCTGCCGCCGTGACAGGCCGTGCAGCCCGTCTGGTCGAAGGGGTAGGTCTCGTTGATGAACTCGGGGTGGATGGCGGTCAGGTCGACCAGCGGCTGCTCGTCGAAGGCGTCGGTCCCGCCCCAGTTGACGTGGCAGGTCATGCACATGTCGGCCGTGCGCCCGGGGTCGGTGACGACCTTGACCATGCCCAGCTGCGGCTCGGTGAGGGCCATGTCCAGCAGGTTGAGCTCGCCTTCCCCCTCGCGCTGGAGCTGATAGTAGTACTGGCGCTGATACGTCTTCCACTCGCGGCTGTAGTTGGTGACGGCCACCGCCGCTATCATGAGCAAAAGCAGGAAACTGGCGATTGCAAACGTTTTACGGACCAACGGGCCTCCCTCCCCCGGGTTTTTGCATGAGGCGTCATTAGAGCGCATTCAGTCGGGAAAACGACGGGTGGATTGTAGAGCCTGCCGCGCGCCCGCGCAAGGGGGGCTGTTTGCGCGCCGAAAGTCGGGGAACCAGGGGGGAGCGAAGGGGCGTTTTCCCGCACTTGAACGAACTTTTCCGGGCCTTGACAGTCTCCGGACGGGTCGATATAATCCGCGACAGGCTTAAGGAAACGCCCGTTCCGCACGACTTAATTCAACTTCATTGAGGGGAATCGTTTTGTCAAGCGAAGAGTTTGAACCACAGGAAGAGCGCGAGTTCAAACGGGACAACGCCCTGGGTTTCTTCTCGCGCCGCAAGCTGTTTTCGACGCTCGGCTTCGGGTCGATGTTCCTCGCGTTCGGGGCGATCGCCAACGGGGTGCTCGCCTTCATCTTCCCCCGGCTGAACCTGGAGGCCTCCTCCACGGTGGCCGTCGGGCGCCCCGAGGACTACCAGGTGGGCACGATGAAGCTCGTCTCGGGCGCGCAAGTTTACATCTTCCGCGACGAAGCCGGCTTCCAGGCCGTCTCGGGGGTCTGCACCCACCTGGGCTGCTCCTACAAGCCCTTTCGTGAGGCCGAGAACGATCGGTACGGCTGCCCCGTCGTGGCCCACTGCCCCTGCCACGGGAGCTTTTTCTGCCGCGACGGCGACAACGTGGGCGGCCCGGCACCGCGCCCGCTGCCTTTCTACCGCATGGAGCTGAGCCCGGACGGGCGCCTCATGGTCAACAAGGGCTACAGCGAGCTCACCGACGCGCTGAGCCAGGCGTCCGGCGAGGGCGTGGCCCACAACCTCTACTTCGATCCCGACCGGGGCGCGATGGTGGAGGGACCGCATCCGACCGGGGAGGGGACGACCTT
This sequence comes from uncultured Thermotogae bacterium, assembly GCA_964572855.1. Lineage (GTDB taxonomy): Bacteria > Bipolaricaulota > Bipolaricaulia > RBG-16-55-9 > JAJCYT01 > CAZNGF01. The sequence continues at coordinate 6,088 of CAZNGF010000018.1, forward strand.
CACGACATGATCGACAAACTGCTCCTGTTGCTGCGCGACCTGCGGCGCTCGCGGGTGTGGCTCTCGATATTCCGGCGCTCGCACCTGCCCCGCAGCGAGGCCGACTACCTGGCCATGAACCGGCGCAACTTCTGGTTCCACGTCCTGCCGGCCAAGCTCAACCGGCGCTCGGCGCGCTTCAGCTACAACTGGCTCTGGATGGGGGTCGTGACCTTCTGGCTCTTCTGCATCCTGCTGTTGAGCGGGGTCTTTTTGATGTTCTACTACGTCCCCTCGGTTGAGCGCGCCTATGACAGCGTCATGACCATCGTGAACGCGGTCTCGTTCGGGCGCTTCATCCGCAACCTGCACAAGTGGGCCGGCGAGCTCATGATCCTGGCCGCCTTCTTCCACATGCTGGCCGTGTTCGTCAAGGGGGCCTACCAGCGCCCGCGCGAATTCAACTGGATCGTGGGCGTGCTGCTGCTCCTGATCACGGTGTTTTTCGGGTTCTCGGGCTACATCCTGCCCTGGGACCAACTGGGCTACTACGCCGCGGCCATCGCCGCGAACATCGCCGACGGCACGCCCTTCGTGGGCAAGGCCGTGAAACAGATCTTGTTGGGGGGCTCGGAGCTGAACCAGCCCACGCTGTTGCGCTGGTACGTGATCCACGTGTTCGTCCTGCCGATGTCGCTCGTGTTGCTGCTGGGCGTGCACTTCTGGCGCATCCGCAAGGACGGTTACAGCGTGCCGCCCCCGCCTGAGGAGAGCGAGTAAATGGCAGTTTTAGGGGGTCTGTCGACGTTCAAGGGGGGGCACCGGTTCGGCTACTTCGAGGGCCGCCCCAAGGGCGCGATCCGACTGCTGGCCCCGCCCAAGACCGCGATCCTGCCGCTGAGGCAGCGCGGCTTCGTGCGCGGCGAGCACGCCGAGCTGTGGGCCGAACCCGCGCCGCTGGTGGCCGAGGGCGACTCGGTCAAAGTCGGTCAGACCATCGCGCGCGACGACCAGGGGCTGTGCTCGCCCGTGCTGGCCACGGTGTCGGGCACGGTGCGGAGTATCGAGTCGCGCCCGCACCCGTTCGGGGGCCAGAGCCGGGTCGTGATCATCGACGCCGACGGCAA
>CAZNGF010000018.1:7293-38641 GCA_964572855.1 uncultured Thermotogae bacterium
GGCCTCAAGGTCCTGCGCGCCGCGCTGGGGAACGTGTCCGTCCACGTCGGGGTCGGGTACAACCGCCCGCGCGTGGTCGAGGAGCTGCAGGAGCGCATCCCGCAGGAGTGGTGCGTGCTGCAGCCGCTACTGCCCAAGTACCCGCAGGGCGAGGACGAGGTGCTCGTGCGCACGCTGCTGGATTTGCGCGTGCCGGCCGGGGGCTTTGCCAGCGATGTCGGGGCACTCGTGGTCGACGTGCAAGCGTGCGTGGCCGCCTACGAGGCCGCCTTCGAGGGCAAGCCGTTGGTCGAGCGCGTCGTGAGCGTGGCCGGATCGGCCGTGAAAGACCCGGCCAACGTGCGCGCCCGCATCGGCACCCCTCTGAGCGAGTTCGTCCGGCTCGCCGACGGGGGCGTGACCGTGCTGGGCGGCGTGATGCGCGGCGCCGCCGTGGAGGATTTGGACCAAAACGCGATCCTGGCCGACACCAAAGCCGTGGTCGGGCTCAAGCGCCCGCGCCCCGTGCTCAACGCCGTGGGGGATCCGGGCTTCGATCGGGATTCCTTCACCAACGTGTTCGTCCCGCTGCCGGGAATCGCCAAGGTGGCCGACGTCGGGCTGCACGGGCTGGAGCGGGACTGCATCCGTTGCGGCTACTGCCTGGACGTGTGCCCGCAGAACCTCGCCCCCATCTGGATCGCCCAGTTCGCCCGGAACGAAGGGGGGCTCGAGGACGCCAAGGCGCTCGACATGGCGGCCTGCGTGGAGTGCGGGCTCTGCAGCTACGTGTGCCCCTCCAAGATCCCCGTCATGAGCTGGATCCAGGAGGGCAAGGCGGCCGCGCGCAAGGGAGAGGGATAACATGGGCAAACTCAGAGAAACCCACCACCGGCTGGCCGAAGGGGTGAACCGGGCGTTCCACGCGCTGGAGGCGCGCGTCAAGGACACCCCGGGCATCCGCCGACTGGACGTCATCGTCGAGGGCCTGCGCGACGCGATCATCGGCGGCAGCGAGAAGACCGTGAGCCAGTCGCCTTTCCTGCGCGACGGGATCGGGATGCAGCGCTACATGATCATGCCGATTTTGGTGTGCCTGCCGCTGGCGCTGTTTTCGATCTGGCTCTACGGCTGGCGTGCGCTGGCGATCATCGCCGTGACCTACATCTTCGGCGGACTGGCCGAGTTGGCCTTCATCGTGGTGCGCCGGCACGAGATCACCGAGGGGGTGCTGGTCACCGGCATCCTGTTCGCGCTCAGCCTCCCGCCCACCGTGCCCCTGTGGATGGTGGCGGTGGGCATCGTGTTCGGCGTCGTGATCGGCAAGGAGATCTTCGGCGGGACGGGGCACAACATCTTCAACGTGGCCATCACCGGGCGTGCTTTCCTGCTGATCTCGTTCCCGGTCGAGATGACCACGCGCTGGTGGGAGCCGTTAAGCTTCGGTTCCGACTCCTGGCTCGGGGGCTTTTTGCACTTCCAGCCCGCCGCCGACGCGCTCACCACGGCCACGCCGCTGCAGGCCATGAAGTTCGACGGGGCGGCCACGCCCCTGTGGGACTTGTTCCTGGGCGTGCGCGCCGGTTCCATGGGCGAGTCCTCCATCCTGCTGCTGCTGTTGGGTGCCGGGTTGCTCATCTTCAGCCGCGTGGTGGACTGGCGCCTGACCGCGGTCATGATGGCCACCATCGGGATCACGGGCCAGCTCATGCACATGATGTTCGGCCAGATCGGCGAGTACACCGTCGGGGACGGCCTGTTCATGATGCTGGCGGGCAGCGCGCTGTTTGCGGCCACGCTCAACATCACCGATCCCGTCACCAGCCCGATGACCACCCGCGGCAAGATCTGGCTCGGGATCATCGTCGGGCTACTCACGGTCCTGATCCGCACGCTCACGGGCTACAACGAGGGCATCACGTTTGCTATCCTGTTGGGGAACATGTTCGTTCCGCTGCTGGATCGGTTCACCTTGCCCAAGAGCTTCGCGGGGGAGGCGAAAGCGACATGAGCGAAGAGAAGAAGGTCAACAAGTCACTCCAAATGATTTTGGTCCTGATGGGCGTGATCGTGGTGGCCACGGCCGTGCTGCAGGGCGTGGACAGCTTCACCGCCGAGATCATCGAGCGCAACCAGAACCTAACGGTGTTCCAGGGGACGCTCAACGTCCTGGGGATCGAGACGCCCGACGGGGACTACGAGGCGCGCTTCCAGGAGACGGTCGAGCTCAAGGACGTCACCACACCGGGCCCCTTGCGCACGGTCTACATCGGGCGCCTCGACGGCCAGGTCGTGGGCTACGCCGCCCGCATGCGCGGCGGCGGCTTCCAGGGCGTGGTGGACATCATCGTGGGCTTCACGCCCGACTTGAGCGAGACCACCGGGTTCGAGGTGGTCGAGTCCGGCGAGACCCCCGGCCTGGGCGCCGAGATGGCCACCTGCAACGAGCAGTACTGCTTCAAGCAGCAGTTCTACGAGGGGATCACGACCGAGCCCCGCCTGGACTACATCAAGTACCGCGCGCCCGAGCGGGAGAACCAGTTCGAGGCCATCACGGGCGCGACCTTCACCTCGACGGCCATCCGCGACTTCACCAACAAGGCGCTGGCGCACATGCGCGACATGAAGGAAGCCGGCGACCTGTAGGCGGAGCCACTTGAAAACGCGGACCTGTGTAGTACGATTTTTAGAGGTGAAGAGACGAAACGCATGACAAGGACACCATAGGAGGGTTTGTCCGTGGCAACGAACGAAGCCCAAATCCCGCAAGTGCAGGTGAATCAGGCGACCCAGGCGCCGGGTATTCCCATTTGGCGCCGCTGGGAACAGAGCAAGACGTTCAAAGAGCTGATCGTCGACATCTGGGACGACAACCCGATTTTCCGCATGGTGCTGGCGCTGTGTCCGACCATGGGCGCCACCAACATGGCGATCAACGGGTTCACCCAGGGCGTGGCCACCATGTTCGCCACGGCGGCCGCCTCGTTCACGATCTCGCTCATCCGCAAGCTCGTCCCCGGCGAGGTGCGCATCGCGACCTTCATGATCGTGATCGCGGCCTACGTGACCATGGTCGACATCGTGTTGAAGGGGTTTTTCCCGCCGCTGGCCGCGGCGCTGGGGCCCTACGTCCCGCTGATCATTACCAACTGCTTCGTGCTGGGGCGGGCCGAGGCCTTCGCCTCCAAGAACGGCCCGCTGCTGAGCTTCGTCGACGCCATCGGCGTCGGATTGGGCTTCACGGTCTCGCTCACGCTCATCGGCATCGTGCGCGAAATCCTGGGCTTTGGCACGGTGTTCGGCATGCCGTTGCTGGGCGAGGCCTGGGTGCCGTGGGTGCTCATGATCGTCCCCGGCGGCGCGTTTATCACGGTCGGCCTCTACGTCGGGCTCGTGCGCCAGTTCTCGCCCGGCGGCACGGCCACGGAGATGTGATTTTCTATGGATATCCTGCTCGTCGTGGTCGGCGCGGTGCTGACCAACAACATCCTGCTCACCACGTTCCTGGGCCTGTGCCCGTTCGTGGGCGTCTCGGGCCAGTACTCCTCGGCCTCGGGCATGAGCATGGCCGTCATCTTCGTGCTCTCGCTCACCGTGCCGGCCAACTGGCTCTTGAACCACTTCCTGTTGAAGCCGTTCGGGATGGAGTACCTGCAGTTCGTGACCTTCATCGTCACGATCGCGTTTTTGGTGCAGATCGTCGAGATGTTCCTCAAGCGCTTCTCGCCCGAGCTCTACAACGCGCTGGGCATCTACCTGCCGCTCATCACGGTGAACTGCGCCATCTTCGGCTCGTCGCTTTGGGCGCTGACGCTCTGGAACCTCAGCTTCGTGCAGAGCGCGGCGTTTGGCTTCGGCGGCGGGGTGGGCTGGTCGATCGCGATCCTGGCCATGGCGGCCATCCGCGAGCGGCTCAAGTTCTCGCCCGTGCCCAAGGGGTTGCAGGGCGCCGGTTTGACGCTCATCATTATCGGCCTGATGGCGATGGGATTCGCCGGTTTCTCCGGCATGATCAACCTGATGGACTTCGGCGGCTCCTAAGGCCGGCCGAAAGACGGGGGCGGCAAAGCACATGGGATTTCTGATACCGGTCGTTTCGATGGCGGTGTTCGCCGCGGTGGTGGCGGGCATTCTGGCCTGGGTCAGCAGCGTGCTCGCCCTCGAGGGCGAGGCCAAGGTCAGGATCAGCAACAACGGCCACAGCTTCAAGCTGCCCATGGGGGCCAACCTCATGAACGGGATGGGCGAGCTGGGCTACTCGCTCATGGCCCAGTGCGGCGGCGGCGGGACGTGCGCGACCTGCCGGGTCAAGGTCATCTCCGGCATCGACGAGCCCAACTCGGCCATGCTGGGGCCGCTCAGCCCCAAGCTCCAGAAGGACGGCTGGATCCTCTCGTGCCAGACCACGGTCATGAACGACGTCGAGGTCGAGCTGTTCGAGCCGCTGGTGCAGGAGTGGCCCGCCGAGATCGCCACCGACGAAGGCGAGGACGAGGCCGAAAGCGCCGAGGCGCAACTGCCGGCCGAGGTGGCGGCGCTGCGGAACGTCCTGCCGGGCTTCGACTGCGACGCCTGCGGCTACCCGACCTGCGCGGCCTACGCCCAGGCGGTCGTCGACGGCGAGGCCGGCCTGGACGCCTGCCTGCCGGGCGGTCAGCCCGTGCTGGAGCGGCTCAAGGCCGCCGCCCAGCAGGCCGGCGTCGTGACGCTCTCGCCCGCGGCCAAAAAGCTGCGGGATGCCCTGCCGGGCTTCGACTGCGACGCCTGCGGCTACCCGACCTGCAACGCCTACGCTGAGGCCGTGGCCTCGGGCGAAGCGGGGATCGAGGCCTGCACCCCGGGCGGCGAGCCCGTGCGGACGCGGCTGGATAAAATCGCTCAGGAGGAAGGGGTGTCCGCCGGCGCCTAGGCTGCGCGCGGGGGGTTAACGATGCCAAAGATCCACATTCTAGGCCAGGAAGACGTCGACGTCGCGCCGGGAACGAACCTGCTCACCTTCCTGCAGGAGCGCGGCTACGACACCAAGCTGCCCGCCTCGTGCGGGGGCGCGGGCCAGTGTTCGACCTGCGCCTGCCGTGTGCTGAGCGGCGTGGGCGAGCCCAATTCGAGCGAGATGGACATCCTGAGCGACGAGGAGCGCGCCGACCACTGGCGCCTGTCGTGCCAGGTCGAGGTGCAGGAGGACGTCGAGATCGTCGTGCCCGGCTTCGAGCCGCCCGAGTCGCTCGACATCGAGGCCGACACGCTTCAACAGGTGCTTGACTACGCCGCCACCAACTTCGCGCTGCGCGAGGTGCGCTCCAGCAAGCGCGTGAGCTCGAAGCGCCTGCGCGACCTCGCGCTGCGATCTTCAACGATCGTCTCCGGCGCGGCCGACCCGGCCGAGTTCGAGTTGCTGGCCGACGTGTTCAACTACGCGGTCACGGTCCCAGAGCCGCGCCAACAGCTCGAGCGCGAGTTCGAGCTCGACGAGGCACAGCTCGGCAAGCTGCTGCGCGCCTTCCGCGACCGCGTGCCCGAGCCCGAGGAAGAGATCCTGATGTACCCGTACTACCTGTACGTGATCGCCTCGATCGGGTTCTTCCTGCTGGTGGCGCTCAGCGGCTACGCGCTGCTGGTGGACGCGCCGCTGGAGGAGCCGGCCACGCCCTCGTTCACGCCCAACCCCGAGAAGGCCCCGTGGTACTTCCTGGGCATTCAGGAGTTGCTGGCCATCTCGCCCAACTTGGGCGGGCCGTTCACCTCGGTGGCCGTGGGCGGCGTGGTCGTGCCCACCATCTTCGTGCTGTTCCTGCTCGCGCTGCCCTACATCGAGCCCGCGCTGGAGTTCTGGCGTGACGACAAGTCCGCCCCGCCGGGACCGCGCATGCGCGACCGCCCCGTGACGACTTCCCTCTTCTTTGGGGTCATGGGCGCGCTGATCGTGCTCATCATCATCGGCGTCTACTTCCGCGGCCCCGGCTGGGAGTGGGTCACGCCCTGGTCCTGACGTTCGAACGGCCACGCCGCCGTCCGCGCGCCTGACTATATAGCCGTCCAAAAATACCATAGCAAACATATGATCTAGATCAGGTTCGACGCCCCTCCGTAGCGTTTCGCGGACGGCGTCTGCCCTGTGGGCGAGCGTCGTTGGGCGGGTCCGTTGGCGCGAGGCCGGTTTTGGATTACGGTGTGCGAGCGAGGAACAACGACCCAAGGAGGGACCCATGCACGACGAGGTCGCACGCGTGCTGCACCACTTGTCCGACGGCGCAGAGCTGGTCGCGCGCCCGCACGGGATTAGCTACGTTCAGCGGCCGGACGCGCCGCTGTTGTTGGTCGACCGGTCCGTCCTCAGGCGGCTCAAGCGCGAGGGGTGGGTCCAGCGGGTGCGCCGACAGCCCAACCCGTCTGCGAAGTCGTACCGTTTGAGCGAGCGGGGCCAACGACGCTTGCGAACCGAGGCCCTGGCCGAGACGGCCTGACCCGTCGGGGCGCTACCCGCCATCCGCACACGATGGTCCGGAAGCAAAGGTGCTAGATCAGGCGCCTGGCGGCGTCCACCAGCGCGGATTCCAGCTCGGGGAGCATGGCGGGCGCGTCGGGGGCGAGTTGCCTTTTGAGTTCGGGCACCTTGACGCCGATGGCCTTGGCCGCGTAGGTGAGCCGGAAGCAGACCGAATCGGTCACCTGGCCGTCCTCGTCGAGGAAGAGCACGGCCACGTCGCCGGGTTTGGGGAAGCGGCTGCGGTTGCCAAACTGACTCACGGGGACGCGCGGCAGCATGCGGAACGCCCCGTCGGCCAAGTGCAGCACGCGCAAGACCTGGCGGGACGAATCGTACGGCTTCTCGGCCCAACGGTAACGCTTGACCCGGCGGATCAGGGCGGCATCCGGCGGGCCGGTTTCCGCGCGCACGAGCAGCTTTTCCAACGCGTACCAGTCCGCCATGGCTTGCTCCCTTCCACGGGACAGTGTATCCGCTGGCCGGACCGGAATCATCCGGCACGCGTGAGGGAGAGGCCGCGAGCGGGGCGGTGCCGGGGCGCATCGCGGGCTGCGCTGTCCTCCTCCTCCTCCTCGCTGCGCCCCTCATTTGAACCCGGGTTCTCTGACTCAAAGTCGAACTCGGGCGGCGAGCACTGCGGCTCGGAGAAGTAGATGTGCTGGGTGACGTGGCTCGGCGCCTCGGGGTCGGTCACCACCGGGCCCTCCATGCCGACGGGGGCGGCCGTTTCGGATTCGGGCACCGTGTAGGCGTACTGCACGCCCACCAGCAAGTCGGTCTCGTCGTAGAGCAGGATCTGCACCCCGCCCCGCTCGCCGGCGACCCAAGCGTCGAGCTGGTCGGAGCGGGCGTAGCGAATCCCCACGCCGGGTGCGCACGACTCGTCCAGGGCCTCGTAGCCGGCCCGCTCGGCCTGCCGCACGTCGAGCACGTTGTCGAAGTAGGGCGTGATCCAGGAGTTGTCCGGATCGTAAGCCCCCTCGTCGCTCGGGCCGGGCACGGCGCCCAAGGCGATGGCCGCCGCCGCGATCACGGTCCAGCGATGTCCCTTGCCCATAGAACCCTCCTTGTGTCTTGAGTCGGGCCGAGCCTAAGGGCCGCGCCCGGAGCGCGTCGATGAACCGTTTCAGCTCAGGTCGTGACGTGACGCACGTGCCCGGTTGCCCCGCGTCGCCCGGCGGTTCGAGCCAAAACATGACGCAGGTCATGTGTGCCGCGTCGCGTGCTCGCTAGACTGGTTTGGGAGGAGTTAAGCGCATGTGGAAGCGAACGGCAACGTTGATTCTGACCGTCCTGCTGCTGGCCTCGGCCCTGGGTGGGATCGGGGCGCACGCGAGCGCGGCGCCGTCGCATGCCTCCCAAGGGGAGGCCGCCCTGCCCTGCTGCGACGGGGAAGTCGCCCAGCAAGCCGGGTCCAACTGTCCGGTCTGCGGCGCGGCGCTGAGCGCGGACTGGAACGCGCCTCCGAGTGCGCTGCCCGGCGCGTTGCGCGCCCCCCTCCTCCGACTGGAACGCCCTATCACGGCCACGCTCCCTTGGCACCCGCCCGCCTGAGCCGTCCTTTCTGTCTCGCATCCAAACGGACATCCGCCCTGCTGGGGCGCCTGCCGCACACGACATACCAGAAAGGATGGCTCCGAATGAACTTTCACACCCTGACGAATCGTCCCCTGTCGCGACGACAACTCCTGTGGGCCGGCTTCGCCGGATTGTTGAGCTTGGCCGCGCTGAGCGGCTGCGCGCCGCAGACGGGCGCTTCCCAGTCGGGCCGGACGACGGCCCTGACCCGGGCGACCATGTACAAATCGCCCACGTGCTCGTGCTGCGGCGAGTACGCCGCCTACCTGGAGGCCAACCGCTTCGAGATCGAGGTCGTGCTGGACGAGGACGTGGCCCGGCCCAAGGCGGCCTTCGGCGTGCCGGCCGCCATGTGGAGCTGCCACACGCTGCGGGTCGGGGACTACTTCGTCGAGGGCCACGTCCCGCTGGCCGCGATCGAGCACCTGCTGCGCACGCGGCCCGACATCGACGGCATCGCGCTCCCCGGGATGCCCGCCGGCTCGCCCGGCATGCCCGGGCGCAAGACCGAGGTGTTCGTGATCCACGCGATCAAGGACGGGCAGGTCAGCGAATTTATGCGGATTTGAGGTTTCGCGAGCAGGATGGGGGCGGGCGCTATCGCCCTCATCCTGACCTGCTCCCCTCAAGGGAGAAAGGACAAGACGACCCCGCCTATTCCGCCGCCGGCGCGGCCAGGACGGCGGCGTCGTAGAGCAGCTGGAGGCCGTTGAAGCCGGCGCTCAGCAGGAAGAGCGCCGAGGAGCGCGCAAACCATTCACGGGAACTCCCGAGCCCGGCGTCCACGTTCTCCTGGATGAAGCCGATCGCCAGCGAGACGCCCGCCCCCAGGCCGGCCAGCCCGTCGCCCAGCTCGAGCAAACCGTACCAGAAGGGCGTCTCGGACTGCCAGAGCAGGCGCGCCTCGACCGAGGGCTTGAGCGCGAAGTCGAGCACCCAGCCGCCGAAGCCCACGCCCGCCGAAGCAGCCACGAGATCCCAGCGGTAGGTCGGCAGCGCGGCCGCAAAGAGCGAATCCAGCAGCGAGCGGGCCGCCTCGACGCCGTCGGACTTGAGCTTCCAGAGCGCGGCCTGCCGCATGGCTTGGCGCCGGACCTCGGCAAAGGGGCTTGTCTCGGGCGCGCGTTCGACCGCCGGCTCGTCGCCTTCGAGCAGGCGAATGGAGGCGATGTCGCTCCGCTGCACGGCGCGGCGCCCGGTGTCGTTGGCCAGCGTGAGGCTCGTCTCGGTCTCCTCGACCACGCGGCCGCGCACGACCGAGCCGTCCGCCAGCGAGACCTCGACGTGCAGGCCCAGCAGCTCGCCCACGGCCCAGACTTCGGTTCCGGTCCAGCCGACCGCGAGCAACGCCAACGCGATCGCGAACGCATGTTTCATGATCGACCTCCTCGGGCGCAGTGTAGCCCATCGTGCCCAAGGGGATCAACGGGCGCGCTTCGTGTGGCGCGGTGGAGGTGCCGGGTTTGCAAGCGCCGGTATAATGAGGCCATGCGTACTGATTCTCGTTGCTTCGGACGGTCGCGTCGTCGTCTCCTGAAAGCGCTCGGGTTTGCCGCCGCCGCGTGGGCCTTGCATCCGTTGCCGCCCGCTTGGACGCAATCCGCGGGCGTGGCTCACCCGTGGCCGCTGTTCCGGGGCGGGTTGGACCACCGCGCGTTTGCCTCCGGCTCAGGGGATTTGAGCGCGCCCAAGCTCAAATGGACCTTCGGCACGCGCAACCTGGTCGAGTCCTCGCCGGCGATCGGGGACGTCGACGGCGACGGCCGGCTCGAGGCCGTGGTCGGCTCGCACGACTTCAGCGTCTACGCCGTCGACGCCCGCACGGGCGCGCGCCGCTGGCAGTTTGCCACGGACAACTGGGTGTTTTCCTCGCCGGCGATCGGGGACATCGACGGCGACGGCCAGGCCGAGGTCGTGGTCGGCTCGCACGACCGGGCGCTCTACGCGCTCTCGGGCCGGGGCGGGCAGCTCAAGTGGAAGGCGCAACTGCGCTTCCGGGTGGCCTCCTCGCCGCTGATCGCCGATTTGGACGGCGACGGGCGGGCCGAGGTCGTGGTGGGCGCGGAGCAGATCTACGCGCTGGACGGGCGCACGGGCGAGCGGCGTTGGGTCTTCCCGACCGCGTTCCCCTCGACGGGCTCGCCGGCCGCGGCCGACCTGGACGGCGACGGGCGCCTGGAGGTCGTGATCGGCGCGCTGGACCACGTCGTCTACGCGCTTTCGGCAAGCGGCGTCCTCAAGTGGCAGTTCGACGCCGGCGGCGCGCTCGAGTCCTCGCCGCTGATCGCCGACCTCGACGGCGACGGGCAGCTCGAGGTCGTGGTGGCCGCGGGCAAGACCGGGGTCTACGCGCTCGACGGTCGCACGGGAGCGCGCAAGTGGTTCGTGCCCACCAGCGCCGAGGAGCGCATCCAGTCCTCGCCTGCGGCGGCCGACGTCGACGGCGACGGGAAACTCGAGGTCGTGATCGGCACCAACGAGAACCTGGTGTACTGCATCGGCGCGGACGGGCGCGTGCGCTGGCGCTTTGCGGCCGGGCGCTTCGTCGAGTCTTCGCCCGCGCTGGCCGACCTGGACGGGGACGGCCAAATCGAGGCCCTGGTGGGCTCGCACGACGGCCACCTCTACCTGCTGAACGCGGCCACGGGCGCGCAAAAATGGAAGTACGCCGTGCCGGGCGGCGGGATCGTGTTCTCCTCGCCCGCGCTGGCCGACCTCGACGGCGACGGCCTGCTCGAGGCCGTGGTGGGGACCAACGCCAGCCAGCTGCTCGCGCTGGGCTAGCGGCTACGCGCGCAGCTGGGGCGAATCGAACCAGAGTCCGCTCACCAGCGGCGTCCCCTGGTAATCCATCAGCGAGAGGGTCACGGTCACACCGCTTTCGCGCTCGAAGGCGGCCGTGTAGGTCACGACCCGGTAGGGCCCCTGCTTGAACACCTGCGCCGGCTCGCGCGAGCGGTAGCGCCCGATCTTGTGGGTGACCAGCCCGCGCGATTGCTCGAACACCGCCGGCGGGAACTGGTGCTTCATGATCTCGCTGAAGTCACGCGCCATCCGGGCGTAGTCGTCCTCGTTGAAGCCCGCCAGCAGGTTATCGGCGATGGGGTCGGCATACGCCAGCACGGCCTCGCGCTCGTCGTCCGTCAACTCGATGGACTCGGGACCTTGGTTCATGGCCGCTCCTTTCTCGGACTATCTTTGCGCGACGGCGGGGAGAGGTCAATGACGCACTCCCGGTGCCCGAATGCAAACGCGTGCACGCCAGCCAGCTGGCCGTGCTCGACGAGAAAGGGGAAACCCGCGGGATGGGATCCCGCGGGTTGTGTTCCAACCTTCGTATTCGTGTTGAATCGCTCAGTTGACCTGGTAGGTCTCGCTCTCGCTCTTGAGGCGCTCGTAGCGCTCCAGGCGCTGGCGCATGCGCACGCTGCGCAGCTTGTCCAGCGCTTCCTTTTCGATCTGGCGCACGCGCTCGCGGCTGATGCCAAACACCTTGCCGATCTCCTCCAGCGTCTGGGGCTGCTCGTGCTGCACGGCCCAGTCGTCCTGCTGGTTGAGCCGCAGGCCGTAGCGCAGCTCCAGGATGCGGCGCTCGCGCTCGCAGAGTTCTTCCAGCAGCCAGCCCAGCTCCTCGACCTGCAGCTGGCGGAACGCCTCCAGCATGGGCGAGGGCGTGTCGTCGCTGCTGACGAAGTCGCCCAGTAAGCTGTCCTCGTCGTCGCCGATGGGCTCGTCCAGCGAGCGGGAGTAGGGAGAGATCTTCTTGATGCGCTCGATCTCGGCCTTGGGCCAGCCGAGCCGCTTGCTCAAGGTGTCCATGGAGGGCGGCTCGCCGTGCTCCTGGACGTAGTCCTCCTCGACCTTGAAGATCTTGCGCATGTTCTCCAGGATGTGCGGCGGGATGCGGATCGTGCGTGCCTTGTCGGCCAGCGCGCGGCTGATGGCCTGACGGATCCACCAGGTGGCGTAGGTCGAGAACTTGTAACCCTTGGTGTAGTCGAAGCGCTCGATGGCCTTCATGAGGCCGATGTTGCCCTCTTGGATCAGGTCCAGAAAGGGCAGGCCGTAGCCCTTGTGGTTTTTGGCGATCGAGACCACCAGGCGCAGGTTGGCCTCGGCCAGCTCTTCGCGGGCGCGCTGGTCGCCGCGGGCCACGCGTTTGGCCAGCGACACCTCCTGCTCGCGCGTGAGCAGGGCTACCTTGCCGATCTCCTGCAGGTAGGTGCGCACCAAATCTTCCTGCCGCGGTTCGCTGACCCGAACCGCGGGTCCTTCGGCTTCGCCGTTGGAATCCGAAGTGGGGACGGCTTCGAGCTCCTCGGCGCTGTAGTCCAATTCTAGGACTTCCAACTCCTTCATTGCCATGCGTACGGCCCTCCCGGCGTCCTGGTAATTGTGATTGAAACAAGGACTTGTTTTTTGTATGATCGAGGTACGGACGGTCCAAGTGAATAGCGTGGCGATCAGAACGTTCGTTTAGTATAGACCATTTTTTTCACCCTGTCAAGACCTTTCTGTCCGAATCCTCGCCTTTTCAACCCGGCTCCCGAGCTGAGAGCCGACCTGCATTTTATCCTCCGCGTGCCCATTCGGATGTAACGTGGATGGGACTCAGCCGTCGGGGGAAGTCGCCTCGACCGCGAGGTGCGGGCGCAGGCGCTCGACCGTGGCGGGGCCGATGCCGCGCACGCGCCGGAGCCCGCCGATCGCTTGATACGCCCCATGGGTCTGGCGGTACACGACGGCGCGACGCGCCAGCGTGGGGCCCAAGCCCGGGAGCGCGGCCAGCTCGGCCAGCGAGGCCCGGTTGAGGTTCAAACGGGCCGCCTGTGGCCGTTGGGCGTCGAGCTCGAACGCCCCGCGCGCCAGCCCGCCGAGCAGCAGCGCGCCCGCGGTCAGCGCGCACAGCCCGGCGAGGGCGAGGCGGTCATTTGCCGACAGGGTCGGCAAACAGCCTTTGAATGCGCTGGCGGCCCTGCGTGTCCAGTTGGGCATACAGTCCCGAGGGGATCAGTTGGTACTTGGGTTGGTCCATCTTCTCGAAGTGCGCGCCTGTGAACAGCTTGCGCAGCGCCTCGGTGAGCTCGGGGTCGTCGCGAAACAGGTAGGCGTAGCGCGCGCGCAGGTCCTCGATCTCCTCGATGTAGATGTCGATCTCGACCGAGGCGCGCAGGCAGTGCAGCGCCTCTTCCAAATCGCTTTCCATGAGCTGCAGCGCGCGGGCGAACAGCTGGCGGCGCCTGCGTTCGTTGCCGGCCTTCTGGCGCATGCGTTCGGCGCGGGTTTCGGCTTCCTTGCGTTCGCCCGGTTCGACCGGCAGGTAGCCGCAACGGCAATCTTCGTGGTTGGGCGGGGCGTCCCCGAGGTCCGAAAACAGCTCGCCGTGCCGCTGCAGGCAAGCCTCGCAGGTCGAGGGGTTGATGTTGGCGTAGTACTGGTACAAAGGGCCTTTGGGCTTCGACTTCCTGAACAGCATGAATCGCTCCCGGTCTTTGAGAATGGGTATCCAGTATAGGCAACAGGTTTCGGCTCTGACAACACGCAGGCCGCCCCTGTTGGATCAGTCTTCGGCCCGCCTGTGCCGCCACGCGGCCAGCCGCTGCTTGATCTCGTGTTCCAGGCCGCGCCCGCTCGGCTCGTAGTAGCGCCGATCGCCCAAGTTGTCCGGCAGGCAGCGCATGTCGGTGACGCCTTCCTCGCTGTCGTGAGCGTACTGGTAGCCCTTGCCGTAGTCGAGGTCCTGCATCAGCTCCGTGACGGCGTTGCGCAGGTGCAGCGGGACGGGGTCGTTGCGCGTGTTGCGCACGTCCTCGCGCGCCGCGCCGTAGCCCGCATAGACCGCGTTGCTCTTGGGCGTGACGGCCAGGTAGACGGCGGCTTGCGCTAGCGCGAGCTCGCCCTCGGGCGGGCCCAGGCGCTCGAAGGCGTCCCAGGCGGCGATCGTGACGCCGAGCGCTTCGGGGTCGGCCAGGCCGACGTCTTCCGTGGCCATGCGCACCAGACGCCGCGCCAGGTAGAGCGGGTCCTCGCCCCCGGCCAGCATGCGCGCGAGCCAGTAGAGCGCGGCGTCCGGGTCGGAGTTGCGCACGGACTTGTGCAGCGCGCTGATGAGGTCATAGTGCTCCTCGCCGGACTGGTCGTAACGGGGGGCCTTGCGCTGGGCGGCCTGCTGGGCCACGGCCAGCGAGATGGACTCGCCCTTGACCAGGTCCGCGGCCAGCTCGAGCGCGTTGAGCGCCTTGCGCGCGTCGCCGTCGGCGTACTGGACCAAAAAGTCGAGCGCCTCCGCGCGCAGCTGCACCCCGCGCTCCCCGAGCCCGCGCTTGTCGTCCTGTAACGCCTGCAGCAACACGCGCTTGAGGTCGTCGTCGTCCAAGGGGTGCAGCACAAACACCTGCGAGCGCGACAGCAGCGCCGAGCGCAGCCGGAACGAGGGGTTTTCGGTGGTGGCGCCCACCAGGATGACGCTGCCCTCCTCGACGTAGGGCAGGAAGGCGTCTTGCTGCGCGCGGTTGAAGCGGTGGATCTCGTCGACGAACACGAGGTCGCGCTGGCCCGAGGCTGCGTGCTTGCGCTTGGAGCGCTCCATGGCCGACTGCACTTCCTTCATCCCCGAGCGCGTGGCCGAGAACTGGACGAAGTCCGCGCCGAAGGTCTTGGCCAGGATCACCCCCAGCGTGGTCTTGCCCACGCCGGGCGGTCCCCACAGGACCAGCGAGCGCACTCCCTTCGACTCGATCAGCCGGCGCAGCACGCCGTCGGGGCCGACCAAGTGGGGCTGGCCCGCGAACTCGTTGAGCGTGCGCGGGCGCATGCGGTCGGCCAGCGGGCTGGGGCGGTCGCGTTCGAACAAGCTGTCCATGGGGGCATTGTAACGCACTTTCCGCCAAACGACAGCGGTCCCAAAACGTTTGCCCTTCGCGCGCGGGCCGTCTAGGATGGGCGCCAACGCCCTGGCGAAGGAGACCCCATGAAACGTCCGTTCTTCGTGCTCGTCGCCGTGCTTGCCCTGCTGTGGCCGGCGGCCGCGAATTCGCAACCGGGCCGCGAGCTCGTGCTGGCCACGACCACCAGCACGGCCGACAGCGGGCTGCTGGACGTGCTCAACCCGCCGTTCGAGCGCGCCTTCGACGCCCGCGTCAAGGTCGTGGCGCTGGGCACGGGCGCGGCGCTGCGCGCCGGGGAAAACGGCGACGCCGACGTGGTCATGGTCCACGCCCGCCCGGCCGAGGACGCCTTCCTGCGCGCTGGCTCCGGTGTCAACCGCCGCGACGTCATGTTCAACGACTTCGTGATCGTCGGACCCCCGGACGATCCCGCCGGGGTCGCCGGGCTGAACAGCGCGGCTGAGGCGTTCCGGCGGGTCGCGGCGGCGGAGGCCACCTTCGTCTCGCGCGGGGACGACTCCGGCACGCACCAGAAGGAGCTGTCCATCTGGTCCGCGTTGGGGGCCGGGCCGGGCGGGCGCTGGTACCTGTCCGTGGGCAAGGGCATGGGTGACACGCTGGTCCAGACCGACCAGATCGACGGATACACCCTGAGCGACCGCGGGACGTTCCTGGCCATGCGCGACCGGATCGGCTTGCAGGTTCTCGTGCAGGGGCCGGTCCAGGGCGGCGACCCGCTGTTGCTCAACCCCTACGGCGCCATGGCCGTCAACCCGGCGCGCCATCCCGAACGGGACTACGCGCTGGCCATGGCCTACATCGGCTATTTGACCTCGCCCGAGGCTGAGGCGTTGATCGAAGGGTTCCGGGTCGACGGCGAGCCGCTCTTCTTCCCGGACGCGGTTCACGAGGCGGCGAACTTCGAGCAGTACGTCCCGGCGACCGAGCCGTAGTTGATGGAATGGTGGGCGTTCTGGCGCGAGAGCGCCGTGCAGGCCGTCGAGCTGCTCCTCTCGGGCGACGCCTACGTCTGGAGCACGATTGGCGTTTCCCTGCGCGTCTCGCTGACCGCGCTGACCGCCGCGGCGCTCCTGGCGCTGCCGACGGCCGCGGCGGTCGCCTTCGGCCGCTTCCCCGGGCGGGGAACGGCCCGGCTCCTGATCCACACCGGCATGGGGGTGCCCTCGGTGATCGTGGGGCTGGTCGTGTTGCTGCTGGTTACGCGGCGCGGGCCGCTGGGGGGCTTCGAGCTGCTCTGGACGCCGGGGGCCATGATCCTGGCCCAGACCGTGCTTGTCCTGCCGCTGATCGCGGGAGTCGCGCTCAGCGCGCTGCAGGCCGTGGATCCCTCGATCCGCGAGGCCGCCTCGACGCTGGGCGCCCGGCCCGTCCGCCAAGCGTGGGTCGTGATGGGCGCGGCCAAGCGCGGGCTGGTGACCGCGGTGCTGAGCGGTTTCGGGCGCGCCGTGAGCGAGGTGGGCTCGGTGCTCATGGTGGGCGGCAACATCGCCTGGTCGGACGGTACGTCGTATACGCGCACGCTCACGACGGCCATGGTGGTCGAGACGCGCCAGGGCCGCTTCGAGACCGCGCTGGCGCTGGGGCTGATCCTGTTCGGGATCGTGCTGACCGTCAACGCGATCGTGCTGCGCCTCGGGCGGCTGCCGCGCTGGGCGGGGTAGCCGCCCCGTGTATGGGGGGGGAAACGTGAATGTCTACGCGCTCTCGGACCTGCACGTCGACTACGCCGACAACCGCGCCTGGCTGGACGCGCTGCTGCGGGAGGACTATCGCAACGACGCCCTGATCGTGGCCGGCGACGTGAGCGACGACCTCGTGCTGCTGGAGCGGACGCTGTCTGATCTGAAGGCGGCGTTCGCGCACGTGTGCTTCGTGCCGGGCAACCACGACCTCTGGCTGCGCGACGGCGAGGCGCGCGATTCGTTCGAGAAGTTCCGGCGCGTGCTGCGGTGCTGCGCGCGGGTCGGGGTGCACACGGGGCCCGCCCGGCTGACGGGGGCACAAGAGGTCGCCTGGGTTGTCCCGCTGTTCGGGTGGTACGCGCTGCCCGAGGAGGGCGAGGACACGCTTTACGTGCCGGGGTCGGGCCGCGAGCTGTTCCGCTCGGTGTGGGCCGACCGGCGCCGCGTGCGCTGGCCCGCGGGCGGTCCGCGGCCGGTCGAGCGCTTTCTGGACTTGAACGAAGCCCACCTGCGCGAC
This sequence comes from uncultured Thermotogae bacterium, assembly GCA_964572855.1. Taxonomy (GTDB): domain Bacteria; phylum Bipolaricaulota; class Bipolaricaulia; order RBG-16-55-9; family JAJCYT01; genus CAZNGF01. The sequence continues at coordinate 24,445 of CAZNGF010000018.1, forward strand.
TACGACGCCCCCGTGATCTCGTTCAGCCACTTCCTGCCGCGCCGCGGCTTGCTGCGGCCGACGCCCGCCGAGCTGGAGCGCTACGCCGCGTTGCCCGAGCGGCACAAGCGCCGCGTGCGCTTCAACTTCTCGCGCGTGGCCGGCACACGCGGGTTGGAGCGCCAGCTCCGGCGGCTGGGCGCGCGCGTCCACGTCTACGGCCACCAGCACCGCAACCGCGAGCGCACGATCGACGGCGTGCGCTACGTCTCGCACTGCCTGGGCTACCCGCACGAGCGCGCGGGCGGGCGGCTGCTCGACCCGCGTGGCCCGGCGCTGGTTTGGGGGATAGAGTAGGGCTCGTTGTGCGGTCCCTACTTGATTCAAGGCCAAAGCGGGAGGATGTATGACCGAACTTCGCCTGGAACGTTTCGAGCCGTCAACGGCCCCGGAAGCCGACTGGGAGGCGTACTTCGCGTTGCACGAGGCGCTGCGCCGCGAGCTCCGTCCGCGCGACCCGCTCCCGTCGCGGGCGCTGGCGCGGCGCTGGCTGACCGATCCCGGTCCGCATCGGGCGTTCGTGCGCTGGCTTGCCCGCGACGGGTCGGCCGTGCTGGGTTACGGGCACCTCTCCTACGCGACGGAATGCGCGCCCTCGTACGAACGCAACCGCCACCTCGCCGGCGTCCACGTCGCGGTCGACCCGGAACGGCGCCGCAAGGGCGCCGGCACGGCGCTGTTGGCGCGCGCGGCGGCGCTGGCGCGGGAGCGGGGCCGGACCGTGCTGGAGGCCGAGACGTTCCACGACGGCGCGCGCGCCTTCTGCGCCCGCTGGGGCGCACAGGTGACCATCGAGGCGGCCGAGAGCCGGCTCTACCTGGACGAGGCGGACTGGGAACGCGTCTTCCGCTGGTGCCGCCAGGTGCCGCGGCGCGCACCGGGCGTGCGGGTCGAGCGCTTCTCTTCCGTGCCCGAAGCCGACCTCGAGGCGTATTGCGCGCTCTACACCGAGGTCATGAACCAGCAGCCCCTGGGCGGGATCGAATACCGGCCGCGCATGACGCCCGAGAGCCGGCGGCTCGACGAGCGGCGTTTGCGGGACAAGGGCTTCGTCTGGATCACGCTGGTCACGCGCGAGCCCGACGGCGCCCTCAGCGGCCTGACCGAGATCGATTACCACCCGGAGGAGCCCCACCACGCCCACCAATTGCTCACCGGCGTGCGGGAGGCGTCTCGCGGGCGCGGCCTGGGCAAGTGGCTCAAAGCGCTCATGCTGTGCCACCTGCGCGATCGCTTTCCCGAGTTGCGCTTCGTGGCCACCGGCAACGCCGACGTCAACGCGCCCATGCTCTCGATCAACCGGCGGCTGGGCTTCAAGCGTTATCTGACCGAGACGGCCTTCAAGTGGGAGGTGGCCGCGCTGTGCCGCCGGCTGGGGGTCGGGTGAATCAACCCAAAACTTTCCCGAGCGCCGCGCCAAATGTCTATTACGCCCCTGTTCCCTTGCAAGATTCGCCCTAGAATGGGTAAACGGGCAACCTCGCAGCAGGGAAAGGGGAAATCGTCCATGTCCGATGACAAGCGCGCTTCGGTGCGCCACCTGTTGCGGGTGGTGCTCTTCTGTCTGGCCTTGATCGCCGCGCTGCCGGCGGGGTCGATGAGCTTGGTCCACAACGCGTTCGTGGTGACCGGGGCGGACTTCGTCCGCGTCGACCCGGCGCAGCAGCGCCTGGGCAAGCTGCTGTTCTTCGACAAGGTGATCAGCGGCAACCGCAACATCTCGTGCGCGACCTGCCACAACCCGCTGGCCGCTACCGGCGACGGGCTCTCGCTTTCCATGGGCGAGGGCGCGCGCGGCCTGGGCGTGGCGCGCGACGCGGGCGCCGGCCCGGACGCCGTGCCCGAGCGCGTGCCGCGCAACGCGCCGGCGCTGTTCAACCTGGGCGCGAGGGAATTCCACATCATGTTCCACGACGGGCGCGTCATGGTCGACGCGCAGCACCCCGCCGGCTTTCGGACGCCCGCGGGCGACGACCTGCCCGCGGGGCTGTCCGGCGCCCTGGCGGCGCAGGCCATGTTCCCCGTGACCTCCGGCACCGAGATGGCCGGGCAAGCGGGCGAGAACCCGGTTGCCGACGCCGCGGCCGCGGGCCGCCTGGCCGGGCCCGGCGGCGTGTGGGACCGACTGGCCGAGCGGCTAAGGGCCATCCCCGCCTACGTCGCGCTCTTCGCCGACGCCTTTCCCGACGTGGAGGAGGCCGCGGACATCACGTTCGTGCACGCGGCCAACGCCATCGCGGCCTTCGAGGCCGGGGCGTGGCAATGCACGGGCTCGGCCTTCGACCGCTACAACGCGCACGACTTCCAGGCCATCAGCCCCAAGGCGCTGCTGGGGATGCAGCTGTTCTACGGGCGGGCGGGGTGTGCGAGTTGCCACGCGGGTCCGTTCCAGACCGACCACGACTTCCACGCCATCGGCGTGCCGCAGATCGGCCCCGGCAAGGGGGACAGCCTGCCGGGCTTTGCCGACGGGCGCGACGACTTCGGCCGCGAGCGCGTGACCGGGGACGAAGCGGACCGCTTCAAGTTCCGCACGCCGAGCCTGCGCCAGGTCGCGCTCACCGGCCCCTGGGGCCACGACGGGGCCTTCAACGACCTGGAGGCGATGGTGCGCCACCACCTGGACCCGCGCGCCTCGCTGGCGTCCTACGACCCGTCGCAGGCCGTGCTCCCCTACGCCCGCGAGTTGGAGGCGAGCGATTTCCTCGCCCACAACACGCCCGAGCGCCGGGCGGCCATCGCCGAGCGCATCGAGCTGGACCCCGTGCGCCTGAGCGACGACGAGGTCGAGCTGCTGCTGGCGTTCCTGCACGCGCTCACGGACTTCTCGTGCGTCGACCTGCGCCGCGACGTGCCCGCCGGCGTGCCCAGCGGCCTGCCCGTGTTCGACTGACGATCGGATGCGCCCTCCCCCCGGTCCCGCCGCCGGAGGAAGGGCGCGTGCAAGGCTCAGTGCGTTGGAGTCGACATGCCGCGCTACGGCGGCGTGCGCCGGACGGCGCGCGTGCTGACCACGAGCTTGTCCCGGGTGGATTCGTGTACGCGAACGGGCTGATCGTTCATACGTTGCAGCGCGTGGAAGCCGGTCAAGAAGGTCGCGGCCAGGATCGCCAGTCCGACGACGCTGAACAGGGTGAGAGGCAACATGGGAACCAACTCCTTTAGCTGCTCCCCCCATTATCCCCTTCCCGTCGTGGAATGCGGTAAGCGTGCTTACGTAATCGCGCTTACGAACGAGCCTTGGGTGAAAGCACCCGCGAGGATGGGAAGCACGACGCCCCCGCTGCGACTTGACGGTGCGCCGGCCCACGCGGCATGATGGCCCCGCTGGCGGAGGGGGCAAGCATGCTCGAGTTCCTACAAGGCTGGCTCACGGGCCACGGCCTCGCCCCGGGCGTGGCCGACCTGACGGCGCGCGCGCTCTTGCTGACGGCGCTGGTCGTCCTGAGCCTGCTGGCCGACGTGCTGGCCAAGCGGCTGTTGCTGCGGCTCATCCGGCGCGCGGTGGGCCGCAGCAAGACGACCTGGGACGACGCACTGCTGACGCACAAGGTGTTCGACCGGCTGGCGCACCTGGCGCCGGCGGTCGTGATCTACCTGAGCGCGCCGGCCGTGTTCGTAGGACTGCCCGACTGGGAGACGTTGGTGGCCAACGCCGCGCTCGTCTACATGATCGTGGTGGTCGTGCTCGCGCTGGACGCGTTCCTGAACGCCGGGTTGGGGATTTATCGCACCTTCGAGGTCTCGCGCCAGATCCCGATAAAAAGCTTCGTCCAGGTCAGCAAGGTCGTGCTCTACTTCCTGGCCGGGGTGCTGCTGATCTCGATCGTGCTGGACAAGACGCCGCTGTACCTGTTGAGCGGCCTGGGCGCGCTCACGGCCGTGCTGATTCTGGTGTTCAAGGACGCGATCCTGGGCTTTGTGGCCGGCGTGCAGCTCTCGGCCAACAAGATGGTGGCGGTGGGCGACTGGATCGAGATGCCGCACTACGGCGCCGACGGCGACGTGGTCGAGGTCGCGCTCACCACGGTCAAGGTCCAGAACTGGGACAAGACGATCACGACCATCCCGACCTACGCGCTCATCAGCGAGTCGTTCCGCAACTGGCGCGGGATGCAGCAGTCCGGCGGCCGGCGGGTCAAGCGGGCCGTTTACCTGGACGTGAACGCAATCCGCTTCTGCTCCGAGGCCGACCTGGAGCAATTCGCGAAAATCCAATACATCCGCGAGTACATCGCGACCAAAAAACAGGAGCTGGCCGAGCACAACCGCGCGGTTGACACCTCGACGCTGGCCAACGGCCGGCACCTGACCAACGTGGGCACGTTCCGGGCCTACGTGGACGCCTACCTGCGCCATCATCCGGCCATCCGCCAGGACATGACCTTCCTGGTGCGTCAGCTCGCCCCCGGCGCGCAAGGGCTGCCGATCGAGATCTACGTGTTCGTGGCCGACACGCGCTGGGCGCACTACGAGGCGGTTCAAGCCGACATCTTCGACCACGTGCTGGCCGTCGTGCCGGAGTTCGGCTTGCGCGTGTTCCAGGAGCCCACCGGGCTCGACTTCCAGCGGCTGGGGGAACGCAAGTGAGCCCGCTGCTGGCGGCGTCGCAGCGAAACGCAAGGAGGTTCCCTTGATCAACCCTGGCGTCCTCAACTACACCTTGGACGGCCTGGCGGGCGCGCCCGTCGCGCTCTCCGGCCTGCTGGCCCGCGCCAGCGAAGCCCACTGGGACCGCCGCCCCGACCCCGAGCGCTTCACGCTGCGCGAGGCGCTGGCCCATCTGGCCGACTGGGAGCCCGTCTGGCTCGAGCGGGTCGAGAAGATCCTGAGCGAGGAAGACGCGACGCTGCCCGGCTACGACCCCGACGCCTTCGCCCGCGAGCACGACTACGCAAGCGCGGACGTAAGCGCGAGCCTGGACGGATACCGGCGCGGGCGGCAGGCCCTGCTGGCGCGGCTGCCGGACCCGTCCGATGCCGCTTGGAACCGCCAGGGCCGGCACGAGGAGCTGGGCGCGATGCCGCTCCATCAGCTGGCCCAGCTCATCCTGGGGCACGACGTCTACCACCTGCGGCAGGCGGCCGAGTGGCTCGAGGCCGGCTAGCGCAGGCCGGTCCGCGGAGCGGGCCCTACAAATACTTGGCCAGCACCAGCAGCGAGCCCGTCACAAAGGCCAGCACCCACCAGATGTAGGCGGCGCGCGAGTAGAGGTGCAGGCCGCGCGCGACCGCGGCCTCGCCCCCGGCCCGGGCGCGGTGGCGCCAGAGCAGCCCGGCGTCGACCAGCATGGCCAGCAGCGAGGAATAGCCCAAAATCCCGTGCAGCGTGAACGGCGAATTGGACGAGCCCAGAATCATGAAGGTCGTGGCCACCAGGTCGAGCGCGACCCCGAGTGTGATGAAGACGAGCACGACGTTGGTGACCCGGCGTTTGCGCTGTTCGGTCAGGACGGCCACGGTGTAGGCCAGCAGGGCCAGGATCACGATCCGCGTGCCCAGGGTGAGCAAGGCGTTCATGGCGTTGCCTCCAAATGCGGCTGCGTTGTTTTCACGGTTCGGGCGCATGATATGACCGACTGCACGGGGGCGTCATGACGGGAATCATCTGGATGGCTGCATTCGATCAGGTTCGGGGCGGGGGAGGAGCTAACCCACCAGTGCCGGGAGTTGGCCGATGTGGGCGATCACGTCGCACTCGGCCTCGGGGAAGAGCCCCTCGGGGTCGAGCAGGAGGGGCCTCATGCCCACCGCCGCCGCGCCTAGCACGTCGGCGAAGTAGTTGTCGCCCACGAAGCTGACGGCTTCGGCCGGGAGCCCGGCACGCGCCAGCCCCATTCGAAAGATGCCGGGGTCGGGCTTGGAGCAGCCCGCCTCGCGGCGCGTGATCACGAAGTCCAGGTAGGCGTCGAAGCCGAAAGCCCGCGCCCGCGCGGCGATGTCGTCGCCGTTGTTGGAGATCACGCCCAGCGCGAACCCGCGCGCTTTGAGCGCCTCCAGCACGTCGTAGCTCTCCGGCGGGGTCTTGAGCCCCTTGGGCAGCTTGACCGAGACCGACTCGACGCGCGCGGCGGTCTCGGCCGCGCCCCCGTCCAGGCCCATCTCCAGCAGGAGCCGCTCGGTGACGTGGACGTAGAAGCGGTCCGGGTCCGAGCCGAAGTGGGCGTAGTCCCCCTGGGACTGGCTGCCCGAGAAGTACGCGTACAAAAAGCGTTTCCCGTGACGAATCTGGGCGTTGGAGAAGTGCAAATCGAGCTGCGCGCACGCGGTCAGGAACGTCTCGAACACCGGCGGGTCGGCGTGCACCAGCGTCTCGTCGAAGTCGAAAAACACGGCGCGTTGGGAACCCATGGGGGCGTCAGTATAGGCCCGCCCGCCCGCGCGCACAATCCCGCTTGCGTTGTGCTCCCCAATCGGTACGCTGACGAGGCCATGACCGAGAAACATCCCGAATGGATCGTGCGCCAACGCAGCCCGCTCAACGGCGGCCCGCCGCCGCACCTGATCGCCCGCCAGCCGGTCACGCCGATCGAGTTGTTCTTCGTGCGCAACCACGCGCCCGCGCCCGCCATCGAGCCGGACGCGTATCGGCTGCGCGTGGAGGGCTTGGTCGAGCGCCCGCGCGACCTCTCGCTCGCCGAACTGAAGGAACTGCCCGCGGTCACGCTGGAGGCCACGCTCCAGTGTGCCGGCAACCGGCGCGACCAGCTCATGGCGCTGGAACACATCCCCGGCGAGGTGGGGTGGGGTTCGGAGGCCATCAGCCACGGCGTCTGGCGCGGCGTCCCGCTGCGCGCCGTGCTGGCACGGGCCGGCGTGCGGGCAAGCGCCCGGCACGTCGCCTTCGAGGGACTGGACGAAATCGAGCAGGGCGGGGCGGCCTTCGGCCTCGGCGGTTCGGTGCCGCTCGAGAAGGGCCTCGCCGGCGACGTGCTGCTTGCCTACGAGCTCAACGGCGCGCCGCTGCCGGCCGAGCACGGCTTCCCCCTGCGCGCCGTCGTGCCCGGCTACATCGGCGCGCGCAGCGTCAAGTGGCTCGGAAAAATCAGGCTGCAACGCGAACCGTCTGACAATTACTATCAGGCCCACGCCTACAAGCTGTTCCCGCCGGACGTGCGGGCCGAAACGGCCGACTGGGCGCGCGGCCTCATGCTGAGCGAGCTCTCGCTGAACGCCGCCGTGTGCGCCCCCGAGCCCGGCGCCCGCCTCAAGGCGGGACGAAACCGCATCATGGGTTACGCCGCGGCCGGGGGGAACCGCACCGTCGAGCGCGTGGACGTCTCGGCCGACGGCGGCAGGGCGTGGGTCGAAGCCGAGCTGAGCGCACGCAAACCCTGGAGCTGGCGCCTGTGGTCGGTCGCACTCGACCTGCCGCCGGGCGAGCACGAGCTGGTCGCGCGCGCCTGGGACTCGGCCGCCAACACCCAGCCCGAGCTGCCCGTCTGGAACTTCAAGGGCTACATGAACCACGCCTGGCACCGCGTGCCCGTAACCGTTGTGCGTTGAGCAAGCGATCGTTCCGTTCAGTCGCGTGTCGTTGCCTCTCATATGACTTTCATCAGCCCGCTCGCTGATGGGGGTCATTTCCCCCGGCGGGAAAACGCGTACCCTCAAGCCAGAATGCACTTCAAGGGTAAGAGGCGATCGCTGACCGCGTGGAGAGGGCTGCCGTGGACGTGGCTTTGACCCCCTCCACGGAGGGCGTGTCCCTCCAGGTCGATGCGCGCGGGGTAAGCATTCCCTCGGCGCGCTTTGCCCTTTTCCCCGGCTTGTCCCCGCCGTACCGGTTTAGGATATGCCGTCGTCGTCGTTTCAAAGGCAAGGGGGGCTGCAAGCTATGACCCCCCTATCACACGGGGTCCGGGGCCCCTTCGAGTTTCAACCCAAACGATCCACGCTAGCCACCGAGCCGGGCGGATTCGGCTCCCGACGTGAGGGGGGGCGCACGTGATCGACCACCTCGCCTTCGTCTGGCACAACCTGCCCAACCTGTTGCTGGGGTTCCCGGGCGAGCGGCCCGGCGGGTTGGCGCTCAACGTGGTCTACGCGCTCCTGTCCATCGGGATGGCCTTCGCTCTGAGCCTGCCGCTCGGGTGGGGGCGGGTCAGCCCCTTCAGGCCGATCCGCTGGGCCTGTGCGCTCTACATCGAGACCCTGCGCGGGATGCCGTTGATCCTGATCGTGTTCTGGATCTTCAGCTACGGCGCGGCTTTTGGGCAGGAGTTAAGCCCGTTTGCCAGCGCCCTGATCGGCCTCGTCCTGTTCGGCTCCTCCTACTTGGCCGAGACCCTGGGGGCCGGCCTGCGCGCGGTGCCGGCCATCCAAATCGAGGCGGCCCGGAGCGCCGGGCTGGGGTCGGCCCAGATCGCCGTTTTCATCCGCTTCCCCCAGGCGCTCATGATCGCGCTCCCGGACATCACGAGCCTGTTCATCACGATCTTCAAGGATTCCTCCGTGGCCGTGATCATCGGCGCGGGGGAACTGATGTACGTCTCGCAGGTCATCCTGAACCGCAGCGGGGCCAACGCGGAATACATGCTCTCGCTCTACGTGGCCGTGAGCCTCCTGTTCCTGCTCGGGGCGATCGCGGTCTCCCGGCTGTTGCGCGCGGCGGAAGCCCGCTGGGTGCGCCCACGACAGGCGAGCGCGCCCGCGCCGGCGCCGGCGTTCGAAGGGGAGCTGGCATGATCGAATTGAGAGGCGTTTCGAAGCGCTTTGGCGCCCAAGATGTGCTGAAGCACGTGTGCTTGGAGGTCCGCGAGCACGAGGTGCTCGCGGTGTGCGGTCCGAGCGGCAGCGGCAAGAGCACGCTGCTGCGCTGCATCGTCGGGCTGGTGCCGATCGACGCCGGGGAGATCCGCGTGGACGGGATCCCGGTCGATTCCGACCAGAAGCGCCTGCGCCAGGTGCGCCAGCGCGCCAGCATCGTGTTCCAGGAGTTCAACCTCTACAGCCACCTCAACGTCCTGTCGAACCTGACCCTGGCGCCGATCCGCGTCCAGAAGCGCCCCCGCCGCGAGGCCGTGGGGCGGGCCCGCGAGCTGTTGAGTCGATTCGGCCTGTTGGACAAGGCCAAAGCCTATCCCGCGCAGCTCTCCGGCGGCGAGAAGCAGCGCGTGGCGGTGGCCCGCAGCCTCATGCTGCGGCCCAAGGTGCTGTTGCTGGACGAGGTGACCTCGAACCTCGACCCCGAGCGGGTGGGCGAGGTTTTGGAGACGATCGGCCGGCTCGCCTGTGAGGGCATCACCCTGCTGCTGGTGACCCATCACCTCGCGTTCGCCCGACAAATCGCGGATCGGGTGGCGTTTTTGGACGGGGGCGAGCTGCTGGAGTTGAAACCCGTCCAGAACTTCTTCGAGGCCCCGGAGCACCCGCGCGCGCGCCAGTTCTTGCAGCACGCCAAGCTGCGCGCGGACCTGGGAATGGCCGCGCAGGCCATCGAGCTAGAGACCCCCGTGGGGAGGTGATCGATGCCCGCAAGCGTCGCAGCGGACAAGTCGTGGATGCATCAAACACACTAGGAGGCCAAATAGGAGGCCAAACATGTCGAAACGTTGGATCGCCGTCGCGCTGATCGGGGCTTTTCTGCTCTCGGTGCCCGGGTTGTTTTCGGGCTACACGCAGAGCGCCGGGAGCGCGCTGGATCGGATCGAGGCCGCGGGCGTCGTGCGCATCGGGACGCGCTTCGAAAACCCGCCCGCCAGCTTCATCGACGACGCGGGGGAGTGGGTCGGCTTCGACGTCGACCTGGGGGACGAGATCGCGCGCCGGCTCGGCGTCGAGGTCGAGCGCGTGCGCGTGGACGGCACGACCCGGATTACGTTCCTGGCGCAGGGAAGAATCGACCTGGCCGTGGCCAGCATGAACCACACGCGCCGCCGCGACGACCCGATCGACTTCTCGGTCACGTACTTCTGGGACGGACAATCCCTCATGGGGCTCAAGGACCGTGGCTTCGAGCGGGTCGAGGACATCTCGATCATGGCCGCCGTGGAAGGGTCTTCTGCCATCCCCAATATTCGGCGTTACTTCGAAGAGAGAGGGCTCCCGCTCCCCGAGATCAAGCAATTTCGCAACCAAGCGGAAGCCCTCAACGCCGTCCGCAACGGTCAGGCGGACGCGTTCGGCCAGGATAGCACGTTGTTGTTCGGGATTGCAGCCGGCGACCCCGATTTCGTGATCATCGGCGCGCCGTTCGCCGACGTGTTCTACGGGGTGGGCGTGCCGGAAAACGACTCCGAGTTCCGGGACGCGATCAACTTCGCCCTGCACGACCTCTGGAGCGACGGGACCTACATGGCGCTGTTCGAGACGTGGTTCGTGGGCGAGGACGCGGCGGCGGGCTTCGAGTTCCCGTTGCTGGGGGAGATGGAGGTTTGGGAGAAGTAGCGAGGCAACGCGTGGCGGGGGAGGTCCCCCGCCACGCCTGAACGCGGGAGCGCATGGCTTACGAATTCGATTGGTCCGTGTTGTGGGAGCGCCAGTTCGTCGACCTGTTCCTGCAGGGGCTGGCGGTCACGCTCGCGCTCACCGTCGTGACCTCCCTGCTCTCCCTGCTGCTGGGCGGCCTGTTCGCGCTGCTTCGTCGCAGCCGTTGTGGCTTCGCTCGCGGGTTCGCCCTGGCCTATATCGAGGTCTTCCGCGGGGTGCCGGCGCTCATGCAGATCGCCTTCTGGGGCTTTGCCTTCCCGCTGCTCTTCCCCCTGGAACTGCGGGTCGAGTGGCTCTATCGCAACGCGTTCCTGGCTTGGGTGTCGTCCTGGTCGGGCCTTCCCGTCAACTTCGAGTTCGCGGCCGCCGCGTTGGGGCTCTCGCTCAACACGAGCGCGTACCTGGCGGAGATCCTGCGCGCCGGCATGAACGCCGTGCCGGCCGGCGAGGTCGAGGCGGCCCGCGCCAGCGGGATGGGCACCGCCCAGCTCTACCGCCACCTCCTCTACCCGCAGGCGCTGCGGCGCATGTTCCCGCCGCTCAGCACGCGCCTGCTCCACAACATGAAGAACACCGCGCTGGGCTCGGTCGTGGCGGTGGAAGAGCTGTTCCGGCAGGCGAGGGTGGCCATCTCCTACACCTTCCGGGGCCCCGAGTTCCTGCTCGAGGTCACCGTGATCTACCTGTTGCTGTCCTGGTCGGTCGTGCTGGTCATCCGTCAAGTCGAGCGCGCGCTGCGCGCGCGCGGCCAGCTTCCGCAGGCCGACTCGGGCTGACGCGCGCGGGCAGGCACCGTTTGGAAAGCGCGTAAGCGCCACACGAGCGTCCTTGCGACGCCCAGCCTCTGTAACGCTGACAACATATCAGAGCTTTTCCCCGTGCTATGCTTTTTGTATGGAGGGCATCGATGAGACGCCTATGTGATTTGACCGTGACGTTTGCGATGGTGGGGCTGATCCTGACGCTGGGGGCGGTGACGGCCGGCGCGCAGATGAGCGACGACCTGGCCGAGCGGGTTCAGGAAGCCGTGGTCTGGGTCACCAGCGAGCGCGGGGGCGCCAGCGGCTTCGTCTTCGGCGGCCAGGGGTTTGTCATGACGGCTTACCACGTCGCCCAGGGCACGCGCGAGCTTCAAGTGCGCCTGTACGACGGGACGGTGCTGGATGCCGAGTTGGTCAAGTTCGACCGCACGGCCGACCTGGCCATCGTCAAGGTGGACCGCACGTTCCGCCGGCCGCTCGTGTTCACGGACTCCTTCACGCAGGTGAGCCTGCTCAACGACGCGTTCGCGGCCGGGTATCCGGCCTTGGGCGGGAGCGCGTCCTTTACGATGACCCGCGGCACGATCGCAAGCTTCCGCCGCGTGAGCGAGAACGTGGAGCTCATCCAGCACACCGCGCTCATCGGCGACGGCAGCGACGGGGGGCCGCTGGTGAACCGCTTCGGCCGCGTGATCGGCGTCGTGACGACGCGCGCCGGCGGCGCGCGCCTCCTGCCGGGCGGCGGGGGCTTTGCGGTGTCGGCCAACGCGGTGCGCCGGCTGCTGTTGCAGCAACCCTCGCTGGTGCGCCCGCTGCTGCGCACCGCGCCGGGCGGGGCCAACCAGGCGCCGCAGGCCCGCATCTCGGCCGGGACGAGCTCGGCCGCGCTGGGGCAGACCGTACGTCTGGACGCCTCGGGCTCGACCGACCCCGACGGGCGCGTCACCCAGTACGCCTGGGACCTCAACGACGACGGCACGGCCGACCAGTTCGGCGCCAGCGTCGAATACCGCTGCGACGTGCAGGGGACCCAGACCGTCACGCTCACGGTCAGCGACGATGGGGGCGCCACGGGCGAGGCCAGCGCGCAGCTCACCTGCGGGCAGGGAGGGCAGGCCGCGCAAGCGCCGACCGGCGGGCCGAGCCAGAACCAGCAGCTGCTCATCCTGGGCGGCCTCGGGGCGGCCGTGCTGCTGGCCGTGCTGCTGCTGTCGATGGGGTAACGCGACGGGCTAGAGTCTTGCCTTGAGCGCTGCGGCGCGCTCGGGGGCGATCTCGAATTGGATGAGGTCGTTCAACAACCCGCGCAGCCGCAGGCCGCCCGCGTCGAGCTGCCCTTCCAGAATCCGAAACGCCCGCTCGAGCGCGTAGTCCGCCGGGAAGCGCCAGGTCTCGATCAGCGTCGTGGCCGCGCCGTCGACCGGCGAGGTCTGGCGCACCCAACTGCGGACCGCGGGGGCGTACCAGAGGCGCCAAGAGCGCTCCGCGCGCTCGTAGCGGATCTCGAAGGTGTCGAACGTCCCGAAGCCCGTCTCGACTTGGTCGAGCGCGACCACCTCGGCCGCGATGCGCGGCGCGCTCAGGAACCCCGCGCTGGCGGCCTCGCGCACGATCCAGGTCTTGCCCACGGCCAGCGGGAAGTCCAGATAGCTCTGCGGCTCGGGCGTGTTGGTGCCGCGCGGGAAGGGCGCGCGCACCGGCGCGAAGGCGAGGGTCGTGCGGGTGTCGTCCCCGTCGCGCTCGACTTCGAGCAGCACGTAATGGTCCTCGCCCCGGATGGGGCGCGTCGCCAGCGTCCAGTATTCAAGCGTCGTCCCGTCGTCGGCGCGGTAGGCCCAGTAATCGCCGGGCGCCCACTGCGGCCGCACTGCCTCGTCCACCAGCGCCCCGAAGGCCGCCCCCGCCAACATCAACCCCGCCAACGCCGCTGCCACCGTTTTCATTTGGGTCACTCCCTTGCGTAGAAGCCGCTTTTCCCCTTGCAATCGCGGGGTTCGGCGGATAAGCTTTCTCGTAACAATGTTACAGGGGGGAGCATGAGAAATCGACCCGCGCTGCTGACGCTGCTGACGCTGCTGACGGTGTTGCTGGCCCTGCCCGCGTTTTCCCAAGCGAATTTCGATCCTGAAGGGCGCTACACTTACGTACTCAACGAGGAGATCGTGGCCGAGGAGGACTTCACCTTCGAAACGCGCGAGGACGGCAACCTGGAGATGAACTCGGTCTTTCTCCTGCTGAGCGAGGAGTTTCAGCTGGAATTTGAGACCGACCGCCTGTTCGACCAGACGCTCGTGCTCACGCCCGAGCTGGGCCTGGTCCGCTTCGAGCTCGCCTCGGAGACGGCCCAGGGTCAGCTCAGCGTCAACGCGACCGTTTCTGCCGGGATCGCCACCATCCGCTTCACCACCATCGACGTCGAGGACGAGGAGGAGCGCAACGGCGAGATCGACGTCATCCTGGAGGACAACGTCGTGGCCAGCGGCGTGTCGGGCTCGGGCGCGCAGTTGAGCGTGCTGCAGCAGCTCATCTTCCAGCGCGGCATCGAGCGCGAGACGACGTTGCTGGCCTTCAACCCCACCAGCCTGGACCGGCCGCTGGTCGAGGTCACGATTGCGCCTCTCGACCCCGTCACGGTGCAAGCCGGCGGCGAGCAATTCGAGGCGACGCGCTTCAGCGTCTCGCAGCTGCTGCAGGGCGAGGACGGCGACGAGTTCGTCGTCGAGCTGCTCGCGCGCGAGGGCAAGATGGTCGGCTACCGCGCGTTCTCGCAGACCTCGACGCTGCTGGTGTACCGCTCGGACCTGTTTCCGGACGGGATCCAGATCGTCCAGAGCTAAGGGGGACCACGTGATCGTCGAGGTCAAAGACGCAACCCGGGTCTATCACCTGGGCAAGACCGAGGTGCGCGCCCTGCGGGGCGTGAGCCTGCAGGTCGAGGCGGGCGACTCGCTGGCCATCATGGGGCCG
>CAZNGF010000019.1:0-37332 GCA_964572855.1 uncultured Thermotogae bacterium
GGCGGCTGCGGGCGCGTGTGTGCGATTGGCCCCAGCCCGCGCCTACAAACGACGAGCGGTTGGCAGTTTGGCTCGCTTGGGGTAAGATTGACCCGCCCCTGCGGGTGCGGGGCCGCCGGCGCGGCGACCGCATCGATCCGTTGGGATTGCGGGGGCACAAGAAGATTCAGGACGTGCTGGTGGACGCCAAAATCCCCCGGAGCGAGCGAGACCGCGTTCCCCTGGTTCTGGACCAAGGGGGGATCCTTTGGGCCGTGGGCTGCTGCCTGAGCGAACGGGCCAAACGGGATACCGACAGCGCGCGCGTGCTGGAAATCGTGGCCGAACGAGAACACGTTTAAGGAAGGGATGCGATGCTAACGACGATCGTCGCGTTTGTCCTGGTGCTGGGCTTTCTGATCTTGATCCACGAGGGCGGCCACTTCTTCGCCGCGCGCCTGAGCCGCGTCTGGGTGCACGAGTTCGCGGTGGGCTTCGGCCCCGCGCTCTGGAAGCGCAAGACCCGCGAGACGCTCTACGCCCTGCGCGCCATCCCCGTGGGCGGGTACGTGCGCATGGCCGGCGAGGTCGAGCCCGGCGGCGACGCCAAGGAGGGCGACGCCGAGGAGGCCGAGGTGCCCGCCGATATGATGTTCTCGGCCAAGTCACCCTGGGCGCGCATGGGGGTCATCTTCGCCGGGCCGCTTACCAACATCGTCGGGGCGATCGCGCTCATGATCGTGGTCGTGCTGGCTTTTGGCTCGCCCTACGTCCAGGTGTTCGACTTCGCCTCCCAAGAGAGCCCGGCCGCCCAGGTCCTGGAGCGCGGCGACATGGTGCTCGCGATCAACGGCCAGACGATCTCCTCGATCTCGCAGATCCAGAACGTCGTGAGCGCCAGCGGCGAACAGCCCCTGCGCATGACCGTGCTGCGCAACGGCGAGCGCGTTTCGGTGAGCGTCACGCCCGAGTGGACCCCCGAGCACGGGCGCTTTTTGATCGGCGCGACCTTCCTGCCCTCGGCGCAGACCAACCAGGTCAAGAACCTGGACTCAAGCGCGTATCTGGCCGAACAGGGGCTGAACGTCGGCGACCGCATCACGGCCCTCAACGGCGCGCCCGTCAACAGCGCGTTCATCCTGGTGCGCGACCTGCAGCAAATCCAGCAGGACGCCGAGGACAAAACGGCCGTCCTGAGCGTCCGGCCCGCAACGGGTCAACCCTTCGAGTTCACGCTCGATTTGGCTCAACAGGACCTGGAGACGCTCTTTTCAAACGTCTCCTTCGAGATCCCGACGCGCCAGCTCGGTTTTCTGGAGGGCGTGCGCGACGGCGTGCAGCAGACCTGGAACCTCACGCTCACGCTCTACCGCGGCATCATGAGCATCGTGGCCGGCGAGATCTCGGCGGGCGAAGCGTTCAGCGGCCCCGTGGGCATCGCCAACATCCTGGGCCAGGGGCTGCAGCAGGGCTGGCTCCCGTTCTTTCAGCTGATCGCGATCCTGAGCCTGAACCTGGGCATTTTGAACCTGCTGCCCTTTCCGGCGCTCGACGGCAGCCGCCTCATGTTCATCACGGTCGAGCTCGTGCGCGGCAAGCCGATCTCGCCAAGGGTCGAGGGCATCATCCACCAAGTGGGCTTCGTGCTGCTGCTGGGGCTGATTCTGCTCATCACCTTCAACGACATCATCAAGATCGTGCGGTAGGAAAGCGTCGCTAGTATACCGCCACGATGTTTCTTCTGTGTAGGGGTCCCATTCATGGGACCCGGAATACGAGCCCGGTTCTTGATCAGGTGGGCGTTGTGGACGGCCAGCGCGTGTGGTTACGGGCGCGATGAATCGCGCCCCTACGCCCAAAAACCACTGTGGTTGAATACTAGGCCCGCGGTGCGCGCCCGGCTTAGGCGAGCGCCTCGCGCGCCTGACGAATCGTCTCGTACAGCCGCTCGAACGCCTTGTCCAGGTCGTCGTTGACGATGCGCACGTCGAACCAGGGGGCCTGGGCCAGCTCGTGCTTGGCGATGCGCAGGCGCTCCTCGACGCGCCCGGGGTCCTCGGTGCCGCGCGCGCGGATGCGCCGCACGAGCTCGGCCTCCGACGGCGGCAGGATGAACACGAAGCGGACGGGAAAGTCGAGCCCGTCGCGCTGGCCGCGCAGCTGCGCGGCGCCCTGGGTGTCGACGTCCTTGATGACGTCGTATCCCTGGGACAGCCAGCCGTGGATTTCACCGGACGAATTGCCGTACCAGTGCCCGCCGAAGCGGGCGTGCTCGATGAGCTCGCCCCTGGCCAGCAGCGCTTTGAACTGGGATTCGTCCACGAAGTGATAGTGCACGCCGTCGCGCTCGCCGGGCCGCCGGGGTCGGGTGGTGTAGGACACCGAAAACCGCAGCGCGGGGTCCGCCTCCAGGGCGCGCCGCACCAGCGTGGACTTGCCCACGCCCGACGGCCCCGAGATCACGAACATGTGGTTGTTGAAGCGTCGCATGAACGTGCGCGTGCCCCATTCCCCCGCCGGAGGCGGCTACTCGATGTTGCGGACCTGCTCGCGGAACTTCTCCAGCAGCGACTTCATCTCGACCACGTCGTGGCTCACGCCGGCGTCCTTGGCCTTGGCGCCGATCGTGTTGACCTCGCGGCCGACCTCCTGGGCCAGGAAGTCGAGCACCTTGCCGGCCGGCTCCTCCCCGTCCAGCGCGCTCTGGACGGCCTCAAAGTGGCTTTTCAACCGGGCCAGCTCCTCGCTGATGTCGCTGCGCTCGGCGTAGTAGATGACCTCCTCCTCCAGGCGCGCCTCGTCGAGCGCGACGCCGCCGTTGAGCGATTCGATCCGCTCGCGCAGGCGTTGACGCGTCGTCTCGGTGACCCGCGGGGCGCGCTCGGCCACCTCGGCGGTCAGGGCCTTCCAGCGGGCCACGAAGCCGCGGAACTCGCCCTCCAGGCGCGCGCCCTCCTCGGTCCGCATGACCCGGACCTGCCGGATCACGCCCTGGAGCGCCTCCTGCAGCAGCGGCCACAGGCCCTCCTCCTCGACCACCTCGCGCTGGGTCACGCCCTCCATCCCCAGCACGTACTCCAGCGACGGCCCCTCGCTCAGGCCCAGGGACTCGCGCAGCGCGCGCAACTCGTGCATGTAGGCCGCGGCCAGCTCGGCGTCGAACTGGAGCGTCGGGACGCGCCGGGCGCGGCGCAGCTCGACGTCGAGGTCGGCCCGGCCGCGCGCGAACGCCTGCTGGACCAAATCGCGCACCTGGAGTTCCAGCGACGAGTACGATTCCAGGCCGCTCACGCGCACGTCGAGATAGCGATGGTTCAGCGTTTTGAGGCGGGCGGTGAGCTCCCAGTCCGCGTTCTGCACGCGCTGCTCGCCGTACCCGGTCATGCTGTGAATGGGCACGCCCAGCTCCTTCCCCCGACAACGTTGCGGCACAGTATAGATTGGCCCGAACGCGACAGCAACGGGCTCAAAGCCGTCCCGTGATGAAGCGCGCCGCCACCCCGTGGGCGAAGCGCGCGGCCTCGGCGGGGGCGTCCCCCCGTCCCCGGGCGTACAAAAACCCGGCACAGAACGCATCACCCGCGCCGGTGGGGTCGACGTTCTCGAGCGGCTCGGCGGGCACGTCCTCCGCGCTTTCAGGGGTGACGATCCGGCAGCCTTTGGCTCCGCGTTTGACGACGATCAAGGGAAACCGATTGAGCAAAGCCCTCGCATCGGGCGCTTGTGCGAGCGCCTGGGCTTCGATCTCGGTCGTGAACAGGATTTCTGCGCCCGCATACGCGTCCAGGAAGCGCTCGGGGCCGATGCGCGCGATCAGCGTCGCGGGCGGCGTGTCGACGACCGCGCGCGCGCCGGCCGCCCCGGCCTGCGCGAGCGCGTCGCGCACGGTGGCCTCGCCCTCGGGGTTGAGCGGGAGGTAGCCCCCCAGGTAGACGCCGTCCCCGCGCGCCAGCCCGAGCGGTTGCGGCCGCAGCGCGGCGTTGGCGCCGCGCTGGGCGTACATCGTGCGCGCGTCGCCCTCGACCAGCGACAAAACCGTTCCCGTGGGGCCCTGCACGCGCTGGGGGTCGAGCCCGACCCCCTCGGCCCGCAGGCGTTCGGTCAGGATCCGCGCCCAGTCGTCGTCGCCCACGGCGGCGATCAGGCGCGCGGCCCCGCCGAGCCGGGCGTAGGCGCGCGCCACGTTGGCCGCCCCGCCGCCGGGGCGCGTGTGAATCGATGCGTCGCGCTCGTCGTCGCGCCGCGCGCGCGCGGCGGCGCGCACGACGACGTCGGTCATGAGGTCGCCGATGCAGTGGAGTCTCACGCGATGCTCCCGTCAAAATGGGCGTATTGTAGGCGGGGTCGGGCGGCGCGGCCACCCCAAGTGCGAGGGGGCGGCTCCGCTGAGCCGCCCCCTCGCGGGGTGAGAGGATAGAGGAGGCAAAGAGACAGGGAAAACGCGCGGGAAGAAGGCTTCCTCCATCCTCCGCCTTGTATCGTACCCCCATCCTGCCACGAGACGGCCGCATCAAACCGTAAGCCCGCTTACGATTTTCAAGTTGAAAACCCAAAAAACGCCTAATACAATTCGCGAAAGCGAGGTGCCCATGACGATTCACGGAACGACCATCCTGGCGCTGCACGACCCCGAGGCCAAGCGCGCCGTCATCGCCTCCGACGGACAGGCCACCATGAACAACATGGTCGTCAAGGCCAACACAAAGAAGATCCGCCGGCTCTACAACGGGCAGGTGCTCACGGGGTTCGCCGGCGCCACGGCCGACGCCATCACGCTGTTCGAGCGCTTCGAGGGCAAGCTGAAGGAGTACAGCGGCAACCTCGTGCGCGCTGCGGTCGAGCTCACCAAGGACTGGCGCACCGACCGCGCGCTGCGCCGGCTGGAGGCGCTGCTGGTCGCGCTCGACGCCGAGGCCATGCTCACCATCTCGGGGGCGGGCGACGTGATGGAGCCCGACGACGGCGTGATCGCGCTCGGGTCGGGCGCGGGCTACGCGCTGGCCGCCGCGCGCGCGCTGCGGGCGGAGACGGATTTGGACATCCGCGCGATCGCCGAGAAATCCATGCACATCGCGGCCGCGCTCGACGTCTACACCAACGACCGCATCAGCCTGGAGGCTCTGGAATGGTAAACGACATCATCGAGATCAACACGCAGGAAATCGACAAGCGGCCCGACGACCTCAGCCCCAGCGAGATCGTCCACGAGCTCGACAAGTACATCGTGGGCCAGGGGGCGGCCAAGCGCGCCGTGGCCGTGGCCCTGCGCAACCGCATCCGGCGCCTGCGCGTCTCGGGCGAGCTCAAGCGCGAGATCCAACCCAAAAACATCTTGATGATCGGTCCCACCGGCGTGGGCAAGACCGAGATCTCGCGCCGGCTGGCCGCGCTCACGCGCTGCCCGTTCGTCAAGGTCGAGGCCACCAAGTTCACCGAGGTGGGCTACGTCGGGCGCGACGTGGAGTCCATCGTGCGCGACCTGGTCGAGGCCAGCGTCAACATGGTGCACGCCGAGGAGGTCAAGAAGGTCGAGGGCGAAGCCGAGCGCATGGTCGAGGAGCGCATCCTGGACGCCCTGCTGCCGGCCCCCGAGGACGGCACCAGCGAGGAGCGCCAGGGCTCGATCACGCGCACGCGCGACAAGCTGGCCCAGAAGCTCAAGGACGGCGCGCTCGAGGAGCGCTACATCGAGATCCGCGTGCCGCAGAACCCGACCCAGCAGGTGAACGTGTTCTCGCAGGAGGGCATGGACCAGATGGGCATCGACCTCTCCGAGATGCTGGGCGGGCTCTTCCCGCAGCGCATGGCCACCAAGCGGCTCCAGATCCACGAGGCGCGCGAGATCCTGTTCCAGCAGGAGGCCGACAAGCTCATCAACCAGGACGAGCTGCGCCGCCAGGGCCTGCAGCGCGCCGAGGACATGGGCATCGTGTTCCTGGACGAGATCGACAAGATCGCCGCCGGCGGGCGCGACGAGCGCGGCGGCCCCGGCGTGAGCCGCCAGGGCGTCCAGCGCGACTTGCTGCCGCTGCTGGAGGGCACGACGGTGCGCACCCGGCACGGCAACCTCTCGACCGAAAACGTGCTGTTCGTGGCCGCGGGCGCGTTTAACATGTCCAAGCCCTCGGACCTGATCCCCGAGCTGCAGGGCCGACTGCCCATCCGCGTCGAGCTCGGTCCGCTGGGCGAGGCCGACTTCGTGCGCATCCTGACCGAACCCAAGGACGCCCTGACCAAGCAGTACCAGGCGCTCATGGCCACCGAGGAGATGGAACTGCACTTCGACGACGGGGCCGTGGAGGAGATCGCGCGCATCGCGACCTTCCTGAACGAGTCGATCGAGAACATCGGCGCGCGCCGCCTGCAGACCGTGATGGAGAAGCTGCTGGAGGACCTGTTGTTCGAGACCGTGGACGCCCAGGGCGCCTCCACCGAGATCGACGCCGCCTACGTGCGCGAGAAGCTCAAGGACATCGCCGACGACCTCGACCTGAGCCGCTACATTCTCTGACGGGAGAACGGGGAAGGGACTCATGCCCCAACGACGCCAAGAGCTGTTGCTGAACCTGATCGTCCGCTGGGTGATCTCGACCTTTGCGATCTACGGCGTGGCTTGGCTGCTGGAGCCGCACATCCAGGTCGAAAACTTTCAGAGCGCGATCTGGGCGGGGCTGGCGCTCGGGCTGGTCAACGCGGTCGTGCGCCCGATCGTGGTCGTGCTCACGCTGCCGGTGACGGTCCTGAGCCTGGGGCTGTTTTTGCTGGTCGTGAACGCGTTCATGCTCTGGCTGGTGGACGAGCTGGTGGCCGGCTTCCAGGTCGAATCGTTCGGCTGGGCGCTGCTGGGATCGATCCTGATCAGCCTGATCAGCACGCTGCTCAATGCGCTCGCCCGCGACCGCTAGGCGCGCCGCCGCGGCCGCCGCCGTCGGGCTGTGCGCGCTGCTGGCCGCCTGCGGTCAAAGCGGCGCCTCGCTCGACGTCGGCGACAAGCCCATCTCGGCGGTCGCCTCCCCGGACGGGCAAACGCTCTACGTCGCGCACTACACCCTCCCGGGGCACGTCACCGCCGTGGACGCAAGCGGGGAGGCGCCGCGCGTCCGGGCCCGCATCCCGGTCGGGGACCTGCCGAAGCCGCTCGCCTTGAGCCCCGACGGCGCGCGCCTCTATGTCGCCAACGTCGCCAGCGCCTCGGTCTCGGTGGTCGACACGACGCGGGACGAGGTGGTCGCGACGCTGCCGGTGGGGGAGTCGCCCAGCGCGCTGGCGTTCCACGCGGGCCGCGACGCGCTGTATGTCGTCAACGCGGACTCGGGGAGCTTGAGCGCGGTCGACGCGGCCACGCTCCAGCTCGCCGATCCGATCCCGGTTGGGGCCAACCCGTACCGGATGGCCTTCGCCCCCGACGGCCGCACGGCCTACGTCAGCCTCTGGGGCGCGGACGCCGTGGCCGTCGTCGATCTGGAGGCGGGACGGACGACCGCCACGGTCCCCGTCGGCGCCCAGCCGCGCCCGTTGGCGCTCTCGCCCGACGGGACGCGTCTCTACGTCGGGAACGTCGGGTCGAAGTCGCTTTCCGTGCTCGACACGGGGAGCCTGGAGGTGGCCGCCACGTGGCCGCTGGACGGCAGCCCGGCGGACCTGGTCGTCGCGCCCGACGGCCGCGTGCTGGCGCTGACGGTCGACCCGCCGTCGCTGGCCGTCCTCGACGGCGAGACGGGCGCGCGCCGCGCGACGCTGCCGACCGGCGGCTTCCCGCGCGAGCTGCAATGGGGCGCGCACGGCCGCTTCGCCTACGCCGTGGCCCGCGAGGGCGGCGTGATCTCGGCCTACGACCTCGACCGGCTCGAGCGCGTCCGGACGTTTTCGAGCGGCGAGGGACCGCTGGATCTGAGCCTGCTGGGCGCGCGCGTGGTCGGCGTCGACTTCGCCGGCGGCGCACTCTGGTTCCACGACGCGCTCCGGCCGTAGTTGCGGCAACGACGCGCTCTGCCCATTAGGGCCTGCCGTGCTCGATTCTGCGCCTGCCGGCCTGCGCCCCGTTTTCAAACGTAACCTCGGTAACGGACACGGGTGATCGCCCCATGGCTTGGCCTCCGCTACGATTGTTGCCATGAAGGTCTATCGCCTGAAAGAGCTCATGCAGCTCACGGGGTTCGAGAAGGAACAACTGAACGAGCACCTGACCATGCTGTCGCGCATCCTGGCCAAGGGGGTGCGCCATACCGGGCGGGACAAGGTGTTGCTGGAGGACAGCGCGCTGGCGCTGCTCAAGCGCATGGCCGAGCTCGAGGCGCACGGCTTCCCCAGCGACGCCAAGGCACCGCAGATGCAGGCCACCGGCGCCGGCGTGCACGGCGACGCCGGGGCGCTCTGGCGCGCGCTGGCCAAGGACCTGCGCTTCCGGGGCTGACGTAGGCCAGCTTACAGCGCCCCCGGCCGCACGCGGCAACAATAGAGGCGAGATGGAAACCTTAGAGGAGGTCTCACATGCTCGTATTTGCCTCGCAAGCACACTGGCTCCTGCGCATCGCGCTGGCCAGCGTGTTCTTGTATCACGGATTGGACAAGTTCCCCCAACTGGACATGATGGCCCAGGGGATGGGGATGCCCGTCTTCATGATCGCCATGGTTGCCGTCATGGAGACGCTGGGCGGGCTCGGCATCCTGGTCGGTGGCTTCACCAAGGACTGGGTCACGCGCCTGAGCGCGCTCGCGCTCGTCCCGGTCATGCTGGGCGCGATCGTCATGGTCCACTGGGGCCGCTGGGCGTTTACGGCCACGGAGTCGCACCCCATGGGCGGCATGGAGTTTCAGGTCGTGCTGCTGCTGCTCGCGCTCTTCTTCCTGATCCGGGGGAACGGAACCCAGGCGCCCGCCTAAACGCCGCGTCACGTTTTTCAACCGCGTAGGGGCGCACGGCCGTGCGCCCCTACATTCGTTTCGCACCCGTCCCCGACGCTTGCTACACTGCCCCCACCCATGGCACTCCGATTGATCGAGCTCTTCCTCAACGAAGGCGACGCGGACGGCGCCGAGGAAATCCTGGCCGAGGGCAGCGTGGTCGAGACCTGGCACGAGACGCTCGACGGCGGCCGGCTGCTGGTCAAGGTTCTGCTGGAGAGCGAGCGCGCCGAGCCGGTGCTGGACGCGCTCTCCAAGCGCTTCGGTCACCGCGAGGGGTTCCGGCTCGTGCTGCTCCCGGTCGAGGCCGCGCTCCCGCGGCCCGAGCAGGAGAAAGACGAGGTGCCCGCCGCGGAACCGAACGAGAAGCCGCGCGCGCGCCTGAGCCGCGACGAGCTCTACGCCGACGTGCTGGAGGCCGTCAAGCTCTCCTGGGTGTCGGTCGTGCTGGCCGGCTTGTCCGCGATCGTGGCCGCGCTCGGCCTCTGGAAGGACAACCCCGCGGTCGTGATCGGCGCCATGGTGATCGCCCCGCTGCTGGGCCCCAACGTCGCGCTCTCCCTGGCCACGACGCTGGCCGACACCGACCTGGTCGGTCGCGCGCTGCGGGCCAACGCCGTGGGCGTGGGCACCTCGTTCGCGCTCGCGTTGCTGATGGGGGTCGCCCTGCCCGTGACGCCGGACATCCCCGAGATCGCCGCGCGCACCCGGGTCGACCTGAGCGACATCCTGCTGGCGCTGGCCTCCGGGGTCGCCGGCGCGCTTTCGCTCACGACCGGCATCTCGACCGCGCTCATCGGCGTGATGGTGGCCGTGGCCCTGCTCCCGCCGCTGGCGGCCGTGGGCATGATGCTGGGCGCGGGCTACGGGAACGAGGCGTTCGGCGCGTTCCTGTTGCTGCTCACCAACGTGATCTGCGTGAACCTGGCAGGCGTGTTGACGTTTTTGGCCCAAGGCGTGCGCCCGGCGATGTGGTGGGAGGCGGCCAAGGCCCGGCGCGCGACGCGCTGGGCGCTGCTGATCTGGGCCGCGCTTTTGCTCTTGCTGGCGTTGGTGATCCACTTCGCCCAGCGGCAGCCGGGCGCTTGAACGGGCGCGACCGGATCAGCGCAGTTGGGCCCGGATGAGCGCGCGGAGTTGGTCCATGGGGGGCACGCCGCCCAGCATCCGGCCGTTGACGAACAGGGTGGGCGTCCCCGTCCCGCCGCGGTTGCGGACGGCCTGCGTGTCGGCGCGCAGCTTGGCCCGGTACTTGTTCGAGCTCAAGCAGGTTTCGAATTCGGTCGCGTTCAAGCCGAGGTCAAGCGCGTAATCGATCAGGTTGGCCCGGGAGAAGGCCCCCGAGTTGGGCGTCCGCTGTTCGGCGAACAGGCGGTCGTGATAGGCGCGAAAGGCGCCCTGTTCGTTGGCGCACTCGGCGGCCATGCCGGCCTGGACCGACTCGTCGCCGTAGTGGGTGAAGTGGCGGTATTCGAGCTTGACCACACCTTCGTTGACGAACTCGTGGATGAGCTGCGGCATGATCCGCGTGGAGAGGTATCGACACGCGCTGCACTGGAAGTCGGCGAACTCCTCGATCACCACGGGCGCGTCGGGGTCCCCGAGATAGGCCGCCTCGGCGATCACCTCGCCGGCGTACTCGGAGGCCGGGCCGTCGCCGGGCCGGAGGAGAAAGGCGGCCGAGCCGCCGACCAGGGCCAGCAGGACCGCGGCCGCCACGCCCAAGCGCACGACCCGTTGCTGCTGCTGCCGACGCTTGCGCGACCGTTGCTTGCGAGCACGGTTGGGCATGGGTTGGGCACCACCTCGTTGTGCGGAGTGCGCCCCCGCCGCTTGCAAACCGAGCGCGACGGGAGGCGCCTGCGGGCGAAGTCGCGCCGAGTTCACAAACGCGACGCCCGCCCCATTATGCCCCGCCGCCTCCCCAAGAACTGTAAGCCCGCTTACGGCGGGCGCTCGATGCTTTGTCAATCCTGGGCGCGAAGTTCGTTCTGGCCTGAATGAGACGGCGTGTCGGCACCGGCTCGAACGGCCAAGCGTTCAGGCCGGCGCCGCCAGGTGGGGCGCCAGCCGCGCCAGCAAGTCCGCCTTGCGCATCAACCCCGCGAACCGGTCCCGCTCCCGTCCGACGTCGAACAGGATCAGGGTGGGCAACCCCAGGACCGCATACCGCTCGCTCAACGCCGGGTTGTGATCGACGTCGAGTGTGACCACCTTCAGCCGGCCCGCCAGCCGCTCGGCCACGTCCGCCACCACCGGATTCATCACCTGGCACGGGAAGCACCAGTCGGCGTAGAAGTCCACCAGAACCGGGAGCGACGCGCGCAGCACCTCGGTTTCAAAGCTTGCTCCGGAGACTTCGTTGTACGGCACGCAGCCCCCCTAAAAGGTCAAGATCTGATACCCTCGGTCGACCAGGCCCCGCAGGCTGGGGTGCTGGGCGTATTCGTCCAGCAGCGGGATGTCGAGCGCCTGGAGCTGCTCCTTCACGCCGAAGGCCGCGGCGCAGAAGCTGCAGGCGCCCGCGACCTCGTCCCGCACCGCTGAGAACAGGCCGTGCGCCTGGTCGTCCGGCCGGCCCACGCGGGCCAACCCTTGCGTGCCCCCGCCGTCGAAGACCAGGGTCACCTCGTCGCCGGCCTCCTTGAACTCCTTGGCCGTGATCAACCCGTTGACGAGCCGGCCCAGGCTCTCGTGGGCCTCGCCGTCCGCCAGCACGACGACCGCGACTTTGTGTGCCATGAAAAACTCCTTTCGTTGTCCGCGCTCAGTGTTTGTAGCCCTTGATCTCCTCGGGGCTGAACGGCACGCCCAGCCCCAGCGCCACGCGGTTGACGAAGTTGAAGTAGGCGGCCACCAGGTTGACGCTCAGCACCTGCTCGTCCGTGAAGCCCGCCGCGCGCAGCCGCGCGACGTCGGCCTCCTCGACCTGCGCGGGGGAGCGGGTGAGCTTGAGGCTGTAGTCCAGCATGGCGCGGTCGGCCTCGTCCAGCGCGATGGCGTCGAGGTCGCGGGCGAAGCGTTCGACCTTGGCCTCGTCCTTCCAGTAATGGTTCAGGGCCTCGCCGTGGTGGCGCAGACAGTACTCGCACCCGTTTTGGGCCGAGACCGCCACCGCGATCATCTCGCGCCGCCGGCGCGACACCCCCGCGTTGCCGAACTGCAGCGAGAGGTAGAAGTCCAGATGCCCCCGCATGGTCGCGGGCAGCAGGCTGTGGACCTTGAGGATGTTGGCCACCTTGCCGCGCCGATCGGCGATCCGTTCGTAGGTGGCTTGCAGCTCTCCGGTGGCTTGGCTTTCGTCGACGACGCGTATCCAGGGCATGGCGCCTCCTTTGGGTGCTCGCGCCGAGCGTGGCGTGCCGGCCAGTTTGAAAATCTCCCGGCGCGCGGGCTGTAAGTCGGCTTACATCATAAGCCGGCCGCGCCCCATACCATAGCAACGGAGGGATTCCCAAGCGACCACGTCGCTCCAGCGAGGAGGGTTATGCCAAGACTCATCGTTTTGCTTTTCCTGACGGCCGTTCTGCTCGCGCTCGCGCCCGCGGGCGCGAGCGCCGTACACGAGGAAGCCGCTGTCCCCGACGAAATCGAGACCGGCGCACTGGGGCGCTTCAAGTACTTCAGCGACGTTGAGCTAAACCAGTTGGGGTTCCCCGAACGGGACCTGAGCGAGGTCAAGTACCTCGCCGAGCTCGATTTGGAGCTGCTGGCCTCCGGCGGCCCGCCGCCCGACGCCATCCCCTCCATCGACGAGCCGCGCTTCACGGCGCCAGGAGAGGCGGACGAGTGGCTCGCCGACGGCCAGCTCGTGCTCGGGATTCGCTTCGAGGGGGTCGCGCGCGCCTACCCGCTGGCGATCCTCAACTGGCACGAGATCGTCAACGACACCGTCGCCGGGACCGAGATCGTGGTGACTTACTGCCCGCTGTGCGACTCGGGGCTTGCGTTCCTGGCGCCCGAGCTCGAGGACCGACGGGTCGAATTCGGCACCTCGGGCCGCCTGTTCCGCTCGGACCTGGTCATGTACGACCGCGCCACGGCCACCTTCTGGGAGCAGTTCCAGGGCCGGCCCATCGTGGGCCCGCTGGTCGGGGAGGCCGGCTGGCTGCACCGCATCCCGGTGGACATCGTGCCCTACGGGCTCTGGAAGGCGGAGCACCCCGACACCCAGGTGCTGGCCCGCCCCCGCGCCGGGGAGCGCCTGGGCAACCGCACGGACCAGCGCTCCGCGAACGACGAGGGGTTCGTGCGCGATTACGCGGCCGACCCGTACTCGTCCTACCGGGTGCGCAACCCCGGCGCCGGGGGGACGACCGCCTTCGGCGTCCCCTTCAACGACGACCGGCTACGGGCCAAGGACGCCGTCGTCGGGATCGCGGTCAACGGGCGCGCCAAGGCCTACGCCCGCGAGGCCCTGCTGGAACGGCGCCTGCTCAACGACGAGCTGGGCGGCGTCCCGCTGCTCGTCGTCGTCTCGCCGGCGGAGGAGATCCTGGTGTTCGAGCGCGCGCTGCCCGACGGCGCCGTGCTGACGTTCTCCCTCTCCGACGGGCGCTTGACCGACGATCGGGGGAATCGGTGGGGTTTCGACGGCCAAGCCGTGTCGGGACCCCTAACGGGCACGCGCCTGACGCGCGTGGCGGCCACCCCGTCCTTCTGGTTTGCCTGGGTGTCGTTCAACCCCGATACTGGGCTGTACGGAGGGAGCAACGAGCCGTGAGACAAGCGCACGGTACGACGGCCATGAAACAGCGAGAAGGTTTGCAACAGCCCTTTTGGTGCCTGAACAACGTCAACCTGTTCCGGCACCTGACGCCCGACGAGATGGGCACGCTGCACCGCTGGGTCAAGACGATCCGCTACCGCAAGGGCGAGACCATCTTCTTCCCGGGCGACCCGAGCGATTTCGTCTACTTCCTCCACCACGGGCGCGTCAAGCTCTCGTACCTGGACGACTCCGGCAAGCGCTTCACGGCGACGATCTGCAAGCAGGGCGAGCTGTTCGGCGAGATGGCCCTGCTGGGCGAACAGCGGCGGCGGCTGATCGCCGAGGCGCTGGAGGATATCGCCCTGTGCATCGTCTCCAGCCGCGATATGATCGAATTCATGTCGGAGTATCCCGACCTGACGCTGCGCATCACCAAGCAACTCGGCACGCGCATGGCGTCGCTGGAAAACCGGCTGGAGGACATGGTGTTCAAGGACGTGCCCACGCGCTTGGCGCGCTTGTTGCTGCGCTTGAGCGAGGAGCACGGCGAGGAAACCGAGGACGGCTGCGTCCTGTTGAACACCCGCTTGACGCACCGGGACCTCGCCGACCTTATCGGCTCGACCCGCGAAACCACGACGGCCACGCTGAGCCGGTTCGCCAAACAGGGGTTGGTGCGCAAGCGATCACAGCAGCTGTTGCTGTGCGACCTAGACAGGCTGGCGCACCTGGCCGAGCGCGGCCCCGCGGCCGTCGGGAACCTCGACTAACCCGCCTTACCGCTGTTCCGCTCCGGGTACACCTCGGTCTCGGGGTGGAACGCCGCCCACGCGAACCAGAACACCGGCAGGTGGAAGGCCTGCTCCAGCGCGCCCGTTCCGTCGCCAAGGGGCTCGCCGCCCGGCGTCCACTCAGCGCGACCGTCGGTGAGGGTCCCGCCGGCAAGCCGGAGCTCGCGCCCCTCTGGCCGGACGAAGGCGTACACGCGGTCGGCTTCCGCGTCGTGGACGAGCGCGACCGGCGTGCCCCGGATCGAATCGTTGATCAGCCCCGCCTCGACGACGGCCGCGCGCGGGTAGGCCTTGGCGCCGCCGCCGGCCTCGACCCCGATCACGTCGGCCTTGTTTTCCAGGCGCCGGTCCTCGACCTCGAGGCCGAAGGTGTCGTAGGGGTTGGTCTTGTAATGCCGATACGGGTCCTCGTCGTAGTCGCGCACCCGCCGCCCTTCGCCGCCGACGTCGCGGGCGGGCTTGCCGCCCTGCGGGTCGCTGGTCAGGGGGCGGGCCAGCACGCGCGTGTCGGGGTGCGCGCCGCGCCAGTCCCCCCAGCGCGACAGGTCGACCGGGATGCGTTCCAGCTCGGGCGAGCGCCCGGCCAGCGGGCCCGCGATGACCGCCCCCTCGATCTGGGACCACATCGACTTCGAGGCCCGGTCGTACATGACCAGGTCCGCGTTGTAGAGCCGGCCCGAGACCCCGAACTCGGGGCGTTGCCCGTCGATCAGGGGCGGGACGAAGGCCACGGCCGAGTTGCACAGCGGGCAGTAGCTCACCACCACGGGCTCGCCGCCGACGGTATCGTTGACGATCTCGTGCCAGTTCAGGATCTTGACGGGATAGGCCTTGGCCGCGCCGCCGCGGCGCAGGCCGATGACCTGATCGTCGTCGGCGAGCCAGTCGGCCTCGGTCGGGTCCGTAAAGCGCGGCGCGTCGATCGAGGGAATGCAGTCGACCACGGGGCAACCGAGCCTGAGCCGGTCCAACGCGAGGTCGGCGCGGTAGGGAACGCGTTCGAGGTCGATCTCGAGTCCGATCTGCTTGATCTCGCCGGGGCCAAAGAACTTTTCGCCCAGCTTGGCATAGGCGACTTCGGCCCCCGTCGCGGGCGCAGCGGCGCTGCGGGCGGGATCCGTTTGGGACACCCGTTCGTCCGATTCGGCCAACAATTCGTCCACCCGGTCGCGCAGCTCCTGCTCGGTGTAGGCGCCGAACTTGCGCGAGCGGATGATCCCGCTGGGGTCGACGAGGTAACTGGTCGGCTGGGTGAACAGGTTGTAGGCCGTCTTCACCTTGCCCTCGCCGTCGAGCAGGATGGGGTAGCTGACGGCCACCTCGTCCTCCAGAAAGGCGCGGATGGCCTCGGGGCTCTCCTGCAGGTCGATCCCCAGCACGACGAGCGCGTCCTCGTGTTCGCGGTAGACGGCTTCCAGGTCGGGCATCTCGACCTTGCAGGGCCCGCACCAGCTGGCCCAGAAATTGACGATCACGGCCTTCTGGCCCCGGTAGTCGGACAGGCGGGCGACCTCGCCCTCGAGCGTGGGCAGCGCGAAGTCCGGCGCGGCCTTGCCCACCTCGAGCCCGACCTCGTCGCCCGCGGGGTTGGGCACGCGCCCGAGCGCGCCGTCGGTCTCGCCGCCGAACCACGTGCCCAGCAGGTCGGGGTTCTCCAGGTAGAGGATGGCCAGGGCGATCAGCGCCACCACGCCCAGCAACGTCAGCCTGCGTTTCATGGTTTCACCTCTAGAGTATGAAGCCCAGCAGCGTCTGCACCCGGCCCGTGAACACGAACACGCCCAGCACGATCAGCAGCGCGCCGGCCACGCGGTTGGCCCAGCGCATCACGCCGCCGTGCTCGCGCAGCCAGCGCGAAACGCCGGCCGTAAACGCGCCCGCGATCAGAAACGGCACGGCCAGGCCCAGCGAGAACGCGCTCATGAGCCAGGCGCCCTGGAGAAACGACCCGCTGGTGGCCGAGAGCGCCAGGATCGCGGCCAGGATCGGCCCCGTGCACGGCGTCCAGGCCAGGCCGAACGCCCCGCCCATAGCCGCCGAGCGGGCGTACCCGCCGCCCCCGACCTTGTGGCCCACGTTGAACTCGCGGCTCAAAAACGGGATGTCGATCAGCTCCAGCATGTGGAGCGCGAGCACGAGGATGATGACCCCGCCGATCCGGTTGATCCAGAACTGCACCCCGACCATGAGCCCGCTCAGGTACCCCAGCGTCGAGCCCATCACGATGAACAGCAGCGAGAAGCCCAGCACGAAGAAGAGCGCGTTGACCATGACCTTGCGGCGCGCCTGGCGCTGGTCCTCGAGCTCGCCCCATCGCACGCCCGCGATGCTGGCCAGGTACGCAGGGATCACCGGGGCGATGCAGGGCGAGAAGAACAGAAGCATGCCGGCGAAGAACGCCGGGATCAATGTAGGGGTTTCCATAGGCCCCCATTATAGGTGCACGCCCCCCCCGAGCTGTAAGGCAGCTTACAGGACGTTCCGCGCCACGCGGGGCTTCGCATTTCGCGACCGGAATGCGCCCCCAGCGCGCCCCCTCGTGCTTGCGGGCTCAGAATCTTGTTTTCTCGCTTCAGCAGCCGGCAACGGGCAATTCTCCCCCGACGGCCCCCTGCAAGAGAGCGCGTTCGGCTTGGGCGTTTCCCATCAGCAAAAATCCGTTTCTCAGCGGACTTAGAGGAGACCTCGCGACTTGTTATAATAAAATGAAAGACATATGGAAAATTTGACACTTCCGCGCCGCAGTGCTATAATAAGACTGAAAATCGCTTCTCTTTCGTATTAAAGAACGATGCACCATGCGAACAAATCCTTAAATGCCTTGACCCTCACCGGGTCGGCGAAGGCTGGGAAGGAACGTTTTGATACGTTGTGAAAGTGTCAGCAAGATCTTCGGGGACAACCCCGAACAGGTCTTCCAGCTGTTGGAGCAGGGAAAGACCAAGGACGAGATCCGCGAGGAAACCGGCCAAGTGATCGGCGTCAACGACGTCAGCTTCGAGCTGGAGCCCGGCGAGGTGTTCGTCATCATGGGCCTGTCCGGCAGCGGGAAGTCCACGCTCATCCGTTGCGTCAACCGCCTGATCGAGCCCACGCGGGGGAAGATCTTCCTGAAGGACGAAAACGGTGAGGAGATCGACATCACCGGGCTGGACGAAAAGGGGCTGCGGCAAGTGCGCACCTATCAAATGAGCATGGTGTTTCAGCACTTCGGCCTCTTCCCGCACCGCACGGTGCAGGACAACGTGACCTTCGGGCTCGAGATCCAAGGCCAAACCGACAAGGACAAGAACCAGAAGGTCGCCCAGGACGTGTTGGAGATGGTGGGCCTCGGCGGCTGGGGCACGGCCATGACCCACGAGCTCTCGGGCGGCATGCAACAGCGCGTCGGCTTGGCGCGCGCGCTGGCCACGCAAGCCCGCGTGCTGCTGATGGACGAGCCGTTCAGCGCGCTCGACCCGCTCATCAAGGTGCAGATGCAGGACGAGTTGCTCAAGATCGAGCAGCACACCGAGCGCACGATCCTGTTCATCACGCACGACCTGGACGAGGCCCTCAAGCTGGGCGACCACATCGCCATTATGGAAGCCGGGCAAATCGTCCAGCTCGGCACGCCCGAGGACATCATCGTCAACCCGCGCACCGAGTACGTGGCCAACTTCGTCGAGCACGCCGACCCCACGGGGGTGATCACGGCCAAGACGATCTGCGTGTCGGTGGAGGGGCGCCTGTTCGAGCGGATGAAGGAAGAGGAGGGGCTGCGCTACTACGCGCGCAAGTCCTCGCCCGACACGCTCTTCGGCGTCAACGGCGAGGGCAAGCTGGAAAAGCTCATCTTCGAGGGCGGCAAGCCCGCCAAGGTTCGCCAGCTCGGCGACGTGGTCGACGACGACTTCGAGGTGCCCGACGCCCGGCGCCAGGACGTGGCGCTGGCCTGCACGCCGGAAACGACGCTGCGCGAGGTGATCCGCGGCCGCCTGTTCACGCGGTTGCCCATCCTGGTGCAGGACGGCGAAGGAAGGCTCCAGGGCATCATCGGCGAACGCGAGTTCGTGCAGGGCATTCTCGAAAAGCGCGGCTCGCAGGACGAGGCCAACGGGGCGAGCGAAGCCAACCCCGTGAGCTCGGGGGCGTCCGCATCATGAAAGTTATTCTTTGGGGTGACCGATGTTAGATATTTTCCAATGGTTTTCGATTCCCCTGGATCAGTGGATCGCCGACGTCGTCGACTGGCTGGTGACCAACTGGCGTCCGTTCTTCCAGGGCGTTCGCTGGCCGGTCAACCAGGTGCTCTCGGCCATCCGCGACGCGCTGTTGTTCGTCCCGCCGTCGATCATGCTGGTGCTCATCTTCCTGATCGCGTGGCGCGCGGCGAGCTGGCGCGTCGGGTTGTTCAGCCTGATCGCCTTCACGCTCATCGGGTACATCGGGCTCTGGGACGAGACCATGGTCACGCTGGCGCTCGTGCTGAGCGCCGTGATCTTCTGCGTGCTGGTCGGGGTGCCGCTGGGCATCGTGGCCTCGCGCAGCGACCGGTTCGCCCGGTCCATCCGGCCCATCCTGGACACGTTCCAAACCACGCCGGCCTTCGTCTACCTCGTGCCGGTGGTCATGCTGTTCAGCATCGGCAACGTGCCCGGCGTGATTGCCACCATCATCTTCGCGATCCCGCCCATCATCCGGCTGACGAACCTGGGCATCCGCCAAGTGCCCGAACCGGTGGTCGAGGCGGCCACGGCCTTCGGCTCGACACCCCGGCAGGTGCTCTGGAAGGTCCAAGTGCCGCTGGCCATGCCCACCATCATGGCCGGGCTCAACCAGACCATCATGCTGGCGCTGTCCATGGTCGTGATCGCCGCACTCATCGGCGCGGGCGGTCTGGGCGTGCCCGTGTTCCGCGGCCTCAACACGCTGCGGGTCGGGCTGGCCGCCATCGGCGGTATCGCCATCGTGCTGATGGCCATGGTGTTGGACCGCATCACGCAAGGGTTAGGCGAGAAGTCGCCCGGAGGCAAGTCGTAAATGGTTTCAACGATCATCGCCGTTCCGATCGGAAAAGAAAAGATTCCAAGGGAGGTGGATCGCCGTGTGAGAAACGGAAGCAGTTGGCGCGTTTGCCGCGACGGCGCGGCAACCAACGAGATCCTTTCAACACCGATCAACACAAAAACTAAAACCTTAGGAGGGTTTAACGCATGAACATGAAGCATTTGACCCGAACGCTATTTGTGGCTCTGGTGGTCTTGGCTGCCGGCAGCCTGCTGATGACGACGTCGAACGCCCAGATGGACCGCCCCGGCGAGGGCGTGACCCTTGAGGCCGGCGTGGCCAGTTGGACCTCGGCCCTGCCGGTGAGCGCGCTCTACAAGGCGCTGCTCGAGGAGCTGGGCTACACGGTCAACGTCAACGAACTGGCTTCGAACCCGATCGCCTACCAGTCGATCTCCCAGGGTGACTTGGCGTACTGGCCCAACGGCTGGTTCCCGCTGCACAACGCCCAGCTGCCCGACGACTGGGACGACACCTCAACCATTCTCGACGCCCACTGCCAGAACTGCACGCTCGAGGGCTATCTCGTCGACATGGCCTCCATCGAGGAGTTCAACATCACCTCGCTGCAGGACTTCACGCGCGACGAGGTCAAGGAAGCCTTCGACGCCAACGGCGACGGCAAGGCCGACCTCTTTGGTTGCCCTCCCGGCTGGGGTTGCTTCGAGACCATCAACTTCCACCTGGAAGCCTACGGTCTTGAGGACCACATCAACCACAACACCGCCTCGTACCCCGCCAACTTCGCGGACGTGAGCGCGCGCATCAACAGCGGCGAGCCGGGGCTCTTCTACACGTGGGCGCCCAACGACACCGTGTTGCAGCTCGTGCCCGGCGAGGACGTGCAGTGGATCAACTTGGCCGACAGCACGGACGAGCTCCAGAAGGCCCCCGCCTATGACGCGTTCGACACGAGCGCGCTGGTCGTGAACGGCCTCAACGGCGCCGTGACCGATCCCGCGCTGCTGGGCTTTGTCTCCGCCAGCATCCACGTGGCGGCCAACAACGCCTTCATGGAGGACAATCCCGCGGCCGCTGAGCTCCTGAGCCAGATCCGGACGAACCTGGACTGGATCAACCGCGCCACGCTGCGCATCGGCGAGGGCGAGGACAGCGAGGAAGAGATCGCGGCCATCGCCCAGGAGTTCATCGCCGACAACCAGGACACCGTCAACGAGTGGCTGGACGCGGCCCGCGCGGCGCAGTAAGCCACCCTTAAACACCGAAAGCGACAAACGGAGGAGGGGGCCCTTTGGCCCCCTTTTCCTTTGTCCGGCACAGGAGGGAGCCGTGCAGCTATCGCGCCGTACGTTTTTGAGGGGCCTGAGTGGCGCCGCCGTCGGGCTCTACGCGGCCCGTGCCTGGGGCGCGCAGCCCAGCGTCCGCGTGCCCGCGGGGACGTCGCTCCAGGCGGCCGTGGACCGGGCCGCCGCGGGTGCGGCGGTCGTGGTCGAGCCGGGCCGCTACCGCGAGACCGTGATCGTGGACAAGCCGCTACATTTGCGCTCGGCCGGCGGCGCGCCGGTCACGGTCCTGCGTGCCGACCCGGATGTGTTCGAGTGGGAGGGCCTGGAGACGAGCGACATGATCGTGGGCGCCATCAACGTGGTCAAGACCGAGGACGTGCTGGTCGAGGGCTTCACGGTCACCGACGCGCTGGAAGGGATCTGGCTCTCGGAGTGCCTGAACTGTTCCGTCCGCCGTTGCGTCTCCTACAACAACACGAGCTCGGGCTTCTACTTCTGGGCCAGCCAGGACTGCCTGTTGAGCGCGAGCCTGGGCGCGGGCAACGCCGTGGGCGTCTACGAGGGCCAGTCCGGCAACGTCACGATCCAGGGCAGCACGTTTCGACTCAACCGGGGCGGGCGCGCACCGCACCTGGGCGGGCCCTACGGGCTCGATTTCACCGGCGTCGGGATCCTGTCCGGCAACCGCTCGGCGGGCGGCGACATTCTCAACTGCCGCTGCGAGGCCAACACCGACACCGGGATTCAAATCAACATGGTCGACCGCAACAAAACGATCCGCGGCTGCCACGTGAGCCTGAACCGCGTCGGCATGGCGCTGGGCGTGCAGGTCGAGCGCGTCGAGCGCAACAACCTCGTTGGCAACGCCGAGTT
Source organism: uncultured Thermotogae bacterium (assembly GCA_964572855.1). GTDB lineage: Bacteria > Bipolaricaulota > Bipolaricaulia > RBG-16-55-9 > JAJCYT01 > CAZNGF01. Next base: position 21,555 of record CAZNGF010000019.1, read on the forward strand.
CGGCCTGGAGGCGTTCCGCGAGATCGACGCGCGCGACAACTGGTGGGGCCACCCGGCGGGCCCGGCAGGCGCCGCCGGCGGCCAGGGCGATCGGGCCTCGGACGCGGTCTTGGTCGAGCCGTGGCTGCGCGAGCCGATTGAAGTGCCGACGACGCCCTAATGCACACTCTGGGACTTACGTAGGGGCTCAATTCATTGAGCCTGACCGTGCATCCGAGAGAAGAACGGGCGCGATACATCGCGCCCCGACGGGGCCTAGACCACCCGTTCCAGCGCCTTGCCCTGCGCTTTCGCCAGCTCGTGGATGCGGGCCGGCAGCGTGAAAACGGCCACGTCCTCGTCGACGACCTTGAGCGTCTCGACGTCGGTGGCGCCGTGCAAGCGCAGGTAGTTGATCAGCTCCTGCACCAGGAACTCGGGCGCGGAGGCCCCCGAGGTGATCCCCACCGCCGAGACGTCCCGCAGCCAAGCCGAATCGATCTCCTCCGCCGCGTCGATGCGGTGCGCCCGCGCGCCGGCCTTGCGCGCGACCTCGACCAGGCGGTTGGTGTTGGAGCTCTCCTCGGAGCCGATCACGAGCACGAGGTCGGTCTGCTTGGCCAGCTCCTTCACGGCGGCCTGCCGGTTGTCGGTGGCGTAGCAGATGGTGGAGTTGGCGTTGGGGGGCTCCTTCATGTGCGGGAAGCGCCGCTGTAAAACGGCCCGCACGTCCTGCGTGTCGTCCACGGAGAGCGTCGTCTGGGTGACGCAGGCGATTTTCTCGGGATCTTCGACCTCCAGCAACTCGGCCTCTTCAACGGTTTCGATCAGGTGCCGCTTGTCGGGCGGGACGTGGCCCAGGATGCCGCGCGGCTCGGGGTGGTTGTGGTGGCCGATCACGATCACGCTGTGGCCCTGCTGGGCGAAGCGCTTGGCCCAGTTGTGGACGTTGCCCACCAGCCGGCAGGTGGCGTCGATCACGTCGATGCCTCGTTCCTGGGCGCGCTCGAAGTCCGCCGGCGGCGAGCCGTGCGCCGAGAACACCGCAAACGCCCCCGCGGGGATCTCGTCCACGCGTTCGACGAACACGACCCCGCGCGCGGAAAAATCGCGAATCACGGCGTTGTTGTGGACGATCGAGTGCTTGACATACAGCGGCGTGCCACAGAGATCGAGCGCGAAGTGCACCACGTTGACCGCCATCTCCACGCCGCGGCAAAACCCGCGCGGGTTGGCCAGCAGCACCTTGAACTCGCTCATGCCAAAACCCCTCAGACGTTGTTGGGTGCATTATAGGGACTGGTTCGGCTTGGGCTAGCCCGAGGAAGACAACGTGAGCGGCGGCCAGTTTGACAAGAAGGAGTCTCGATAAAGGTTGGCTGTTTGTCTGGATTCCCGCTTCCGCGGGAATGACGAATCATGAGACTCTGTCCCCGATGTTGATAGAATGGTTTGTTAACAGCACACTGTTGGGTTAGGGAAGCAGCACGAGCTTGCCGAGCTGCTCGCCGGCCGCCATGCGCCGCTGGGCCTCGGGCGCGTCCTTGAGCGCGAACGTTTGGTCGATCACGGGCTTGACCCGCCCGGCGCGCACCCAGTCGAGCAGCGTCGCCAATTCGTCCCGTTCCCCGAGATACAGCCCGTGGATGCTGACGTGACGCAGGTAGGTCAGGTGCAGGCTCAAAGAAACGTCCATGCCGGTCAGCTTGCCGCAGAGCAGGAGCCGCCCGCCCTTCTTGAGCAATTCGAACCCCACGGGAAAGGTCTGGGCGCCCACGGCATCCAGCACGAGGTCGACGCCCGCGCCGTCCGTGTACTCGCGCACCGCGGCGGCCACGTCGTCCGTGTGGTGATTGAGCACGAGACCGGCGCCCAACCCCTCCAACGCCGCGCGCTTGGCGTCCCGGCCGACGGTCGTGACCACGCGCGCGCCGAGCTCTTTTGCGATCTGGACCGCAAACGTGCCCAAGCCGCCCGAGCCGCCCCAGAGCAGCGCGGTCTCGCCTTTTTTGAGCTGTCCTACGCTGTCGAGCGCGTGGAACGCCGTCAGCCCCGCCACGGGCAGCGCCGCCGCCTCCTTGAACGAGACGTCGTCGGGTAGCGGGAGCAGGCTCGCTTCCGGCACGTTGACGTAGTCGGCATACGAGCCCTTGCGGTGCATCCCGAAGTACTGCCAGTTGAGGCAGAGACCGCGCCGGTCCTTGCGGCAGGCCTCGCAGTCGCCGCAGGCCACCAGCGGCCAAGCCAGCACGCGATCGCCCTTCTTGAACTGTCGAACTTCGGGCCCGACCTCCTCGACCACGCCGGCGATGTCCGCCCCCGGCACGTGCGGGAAGTCGAACTGGAAGTTGGGATACCCCCCGCGCACGAAGAAGTCGATGCGGTTGACGCTGGTGGCCTTGATGCGCACCAGGGCCTCGTCGGGCGCGGGCGTCGGGTCGGGCAGCTGTTCGTACTTCAACTGGTCGATGTCGCCGTGGCCGTGTAGCACGATCGCTTTCATGCTTGTTACCTCGCTCGGGTTTCATAGAATCGGTTCTCTGCGGTATTGGGACTAGCTTTCGGAGGAATACCCCTTGCTCAACACCGTATCAATGGTCCTATTGGCTCCCGCTCCCTTGACAGGAGAGGGCTGGGGTGAGGGTGAAGTCGTTTCTTGCTCGCACCAATCCCCCCCATCCCATCCTTCTCACGCCAGGGGAGAAGGGGATTGCTAGAACGACTCCGTCGCATAATCGACTTCAACGTCGTAGAACGAGTCCTCCAGCGGCAAGCGCTCGACGACCTTCAACCGTCCGCCGTCCACGCGCTCGACGACGTGGGCGTGGAACGCTTGGTGGTCGCTGGCGCGGATGACCTTGCGCCCTTGCGGGAAGTCCGCGCTCGGGTCGATCTCGGTCCCCTCCAGCGCTTGCAGCAGCGCGGGGTGGTCGGCTGCGCCCCGCCAGCCCGTCGCTTCGGCCGCGCGCCGGATCAGGTGCAGCGCCTCCCAGGCGCCGAACAAATCGGCGATGGGCACGACCTCGTCGGGCCGTTCGGTCGAAAACCCTTCGGGCGAGATCCCGATCGCCGCGCGGTAGGCCGCGTCGAACGCCTTCAACTCGGCAGGGATTTGGTCCGCCCGGCGCGGGTAGCTGCTCACGAAGTGCGCGCCTGCAAGGCCGGGCTGCGCGGTGTCGAGCACGTCGACCCCCTCGATGAGGCCCAACACGTTCAATGACTGGGTGATGCCCAGCTCGTCGGCCTGCGCGAAGAAGCGCACGGTGTCCACGGCCGTGAACGCCTGATACAGCACGTCGGTGCGCTCGAGCTGGATCCGGCTCAAAAACGGGAAGAAGTCCTGCGGGAACGGCGGCACCTCGATCACCTCGACGACCTCGCCGCCCAGCTCGGCGACTTTCGCAGACCAGTCAGCCGCCTGCGCCTGGGCGAACTCCAGGCCCGAGGCCAGAATCGTCCAGTGCGCCCCCAGGGTCTCCAGCGCCCACGCCCCCGCGGCCTGCACGGCGGCCAGCGCGGTGTGGTAGCTCTTGTAGACGTAGCGGTTGCCGAACTGCGCCGTGATGGGCGTGGCCACGCCCATCGGGAAGTAGGGCGTCTTCAGCTCGCGGGCCAACCCGGCGCTTGCGATGTTGGCCGCCGAGTTCACCGAGCCGATCACGAAATCCGCGCCCTCCTGCAGGGCGAGCTCGTTGAAGGCGCGCCGGGCCACGTCGGCGTCGGAGGCGCCGTCGCGCGTGACCAGCCGCAGCGGCCGGCCGTTGAGCCCGCCCTCGCCGTTGAGCTTGGCGATCGCGGCTTCCAGCGCCCGGTTGTGCCAGCGGCCGAAGGCGGAAAACGCGCCGGTGAGCGGCGCCTGGTGGCCGATGACGACCGAATCTTGTCCGTAACCGAAGCGAGGCAGCCCCAGCGAGAGCGTGGCGGCGCCCGCCAGCTTGAGAAGCGTGCGTCGGGTGAGATTCATTCGTCCTCCGTGGGCTCCACGCCGATCCCGCGTAAAAACAGCGGGACGAGCGCGGGCAGGGTTTCTTCCAGCGGGTCCGGCTCGCCGGTGAACAGCCAGCGCGTCACCAGCTCGTTGAGCGCGCCAAGCCAGGCATACGCTGTGATCTGGGCGTTGAGCGGCGGGATCGCGCCTTCGGCGACCGCCTCCTCCAAATAGCGCTGGATCAGCGAGGCGAAGCGGTCGTAGACGTGCAAACGCTTCTCCTCGAAGCGCGCGCCCAGGCCGTAGCCCTGGTAGAGCAACAGCTTGGCCAGCCGGCGCCGCTTCGAGAGCGTCCGCAGCACGGCCGAGAGCGCGGCTTCGATCTTGCCCACCGCGCCGCGCTCCCCGGCGAGCGACGCATCCACCTCGCGCTCCAGGTGCGCGGCCAACCGGTCGATGAGCGAGAAGAAGAGCGCCTCCTTGCTGGGGAAGTGGAAGTAGAGCGCCCCCTTGGAGGCGCGCGCGTCGTGGGCGATGGCGTCCATGGCCGCGTCGTGGTAGCCCCTGTCGGCGAACACGCCCTCGGCGGCGTCCAGGATCTTCTCCCGCGTGGCGGCCTTGTCGCGCATGGTCACCTCCAAACCGACTGGTCAGTCGGTAGTGTAGCGGCAAACGAGAAAAAGCGCAAGAACCACGGGAACGCACGCAGATGACGGTTCTAGCGCGACTTGTAGATCTGACTTCGATGGCCGAGCAGATGAATGCGTATCAACCCAGCTTCGTGATCGAGCGAGCGTGTCCAGCCAACCACTTGATCTTGCTCATGATCCGCCGAGAAACGGCTTGATCGAGTTTACCCAGATCCTGTTCCGCTTGTGGGTCGAACTTAACCCAGTACAAGGCTTACCAATCCATGCCGAACTTCTTGGCAACCGCTTCAGCGGAGATTCCCCTTTCGCCTTCTTTTTGTCGATCCAGGCTCGCGCGAAGTCTTGCCTTCACCTCATCGCGCAAATCCAATCCTTCATCGGGATCGCCGAGCAACTCGAGCATGGTTTGCTCAACGGTCTGCTGAATCAGCGCCTTGAGCTCTTCTGCGCTCATATCTTTGATCTGCAAATGAGCACCTCTCCTCTCAGCCCAAGAGTATAACACGCCTATTCTCTTCTTACTGGCCATTGCATAAGTTGTAGAACTCAGTTGTCGCCATTCCGACGCTAGCTTACAGTGCCACTCAGACGAACTCTTGCGGCAATCAGCAAACAAACTCCGCCAACCACCCTGTCCGCTCCGCAGGACGCACGGGTCTTTGGCTCAAGGGGAACGCTGCCTTCGCGGCGGCGGCGCTTCGTCCTACAGTGAGTTCGACGCGATTTCACCACAACCATTGCGAGGGGTTATGCGAAAAAGCTTACTTCTGCTGGTATTGGCCGTTGGCTGTTTTGCGTTGTCGGGGCTGGGGCAGGGTACCGAGGAGGTCAAGCTGCTGGACCTGATCAACGCGTTCCGTGCCCAGTCGCCGGTCTGCTGGACGGGCGAGGGCTGGAGCGAGTGGGGGACGCGCTGGGAGCGGGAGCTGGTCCTGTCGCCGGGGTTGACCAACGCGGCCGCGGCGCACAACCGGCACATGATCCAGTCGGGCTGTTTCGACCACATTTGCCCGGGCGAGGACGGTTTGGTCGAGCGGGCGCTGGCGGGCGGCTACCCGCGCGAGTTCCGCTTCGTGGCCGAGAACATCGCGCGCGACTTCCAACGGGCCGACGGCGTGTTCGGCCTCTGGAAAAGCTCGCCGCCCCACCACCACACCATGCTGTTCTGCTTTGCCAGGGCCGTCGGGATCGACCGCGCGTTCGCCGAGGACGCTTTGTTCGGCTGGTACTGGACCGCCGACTTCGGCGACGTGGCCGACGCGCGGCCGAGCGCGTCGGGGGACGAAAGCCCGCTGGAGGCGTTCGACCTCAACGGCAACGACGCCATCGACGATGCCGAAGCGCTCACCGCCATCGAGTACTGGGTCACGGGCGCGCGCTTCCGGGGCGAGCTCGAGGTCGACGACGCGGCCATCCAGACGCTCATCGAACTCTGGGTCTCCGGCGAAGCGCCCTGAGCCCGCCGGGCTGGGAAGGCTCACGGCCACTGAAACGCGGCGGCGCACGCCCTATAATGGCTGACCTCAACGGATTTGTGTTATAAGAGGAGACAAGAGGCATGAGGCTGCGGCAATCCGACCACCCGACGCCCTCCCCCGAAACCCGCGTGGCCCAACTGGTCGAGGAGGCGCAGCGGGTCAAGAGCGCCGACCTCCAGCGCGCGGGCGAGTTGGCCGCGGAGGCGCTGGCGCTGGCCGAACGAAACGCGCTGCCCAAGGGCGAGGCGGACAGCTGCCGCGTGCTGGCCTGGTGCGAGCTGCACCGCGGCGCGTTCGATCGCGCGCTCGAGCGCGCCATGCGGACGCTGGCGCGCTATCGCGAGCTGGCGGACCCCGAGGGCGAGGCGTACGCCTCCTACCTGCTGGGCTCGGTTCACTGGCGCATGGGCGACTTGGCCCGCGCGCTGGAGTACGCACTGGCGGGCATCGAGCTGGCCCGAGGGCTGCCCGAACGTCACAACGAGATGGGCCTGCACGTCCTGCTGGGCGGGATCTACTTCGACCAGGGGAACTACGACGAGGCCCTGCGCTGCATGGAAGCACTCAAACGCCTGGCCGAACGCGAAGGGGCGCATAACTTCCAGGCCGACGCGCTCAACAACATGGCCTACGCCCACTACCACCGGGGCCGGTTGGACGAGGCGCGGGCGCGGGCGCTGGAGAGCCTGGCCCTGTTGGAGGAGATCCCTTCGACCCCGAGCCAACTGGCCGCGCTGCACACGGCCGTGGTGGTCCACATCGCGCTGGGCCACTACGACGTGGCCTGGGACTACCTCCGGCGCGGGCTCGCCCTGGCCGAGGCCCAGGAGGTCCCGGGCTCGATCTCCGAGTTCCTGATCGAGATGGGCAAACTCGCCCTGCTGCAGGGGGACGCCGACGCCGCGCTCGCGCATCTGAAGCGGGCGCTCGAGGTCGCGGCTCCGCTCAAGTCCCCGCTGCGCCAGGCCCAGGTGCACCGCCAGCTGGCCGAGGTTTGCAAGGCGCGCGGCGAGTTTGCGGAGGCGCTCGAGCACTTCGAGCGCTACCACGCGCACGACAAGCGCGTGTTCAACCGGCAGGCCGACCAGCGGCTCAAGGCCCTGGAAACGCTGCACGAGGTCGAGCAGGCCCGGCAGCAGACCGAGATCTACCGGCTCAAGAACGTCGCGCTGCAGGCCGAGGTCGAGCAGCGCAAGCGCTCCGAGGCCCGCCTGAAACACCTGGCCCGCCACGACGCGCTCACCGGGGTTTACAATCGCGGCCACTTCCTGGAGCGGGCCGAGGCCACCCTGGGCGAAGCCGCCCGGCGCGGGGCCTCGGTGGGGGTGGCCATGTGCGACGTGGACGACTTCAAGCGGGTTAACGACATGCACGGCCACGCCGTGGGCGATTCGATCCTGCGCGCCGTGGCCGACTGGCTCAAGCGCAACGTGCGCGCCGGCGACCTCTACGGCCGCTACGGGGGCGACGAGTTCGCCGTGCTGTTTTTGGACGCCGCGCCGGAGACGTGCCGGCGCATCGCCGAGCGCGTGCGCCGCGGGCTCGAAGCCAACCCGGTTCACATCGACGGCGCGCCCTTCCCGATCACGCTCAGCATCGGGGTCACCGCGCTGGCGCGCCCCGAGACGGCGGACCTGACCCCGCTGTTCGAGCGGGCCGACCGCGCGCTCTACCGGGCCAAGCAAGGCGGCAAGAACCAAGTGCGCCTGGCCCCTTCCCTCTAAACGCGCGCTGACGGTGATTTCCCCGATGGGGTCGTTATAATCGATTGCGATGTTCGTAAAACCCCCGTCGGGAGGGACCCCATGACTTCAGTGCCCGAGCCCCAAAGCGGGCGGCTCTTGATCGTGTCGAACCGGTTGTCGGTCCGGCTGGAGCGGGCCGCGGACGGCTTCGCCTACCACCCGAGCGTGGGGGGCCTGGCCACGGCGCTGAGCGCGCTCGACCGCGACGAAGACGTGCTCTGGATCGGCTGGCCGGGGCTTGAAGTCACCGACCCGCGCGAGCGCGACGAGGTCGAAGCCCGCCTGCGCGAGGCGCACCGTTGCCTGCCGGTGTTCCTGACTCAGGAACAGGTGACGCGCTACTACGACGGCTTCAGCAACGGCTGCCTCTGGCCGCTGTTCCACTACTTCCCGCAGTACGCCCACTACGACGAGGCCGAGTGGGAGGCCTACCGTGAAGTCAACCGCGCCTTCGCCGAGCGCGTGCTCGAGGTGGTCGAGCCGGGCGACCGCGTCTGGGTGCAGGACTACCACCTCATGCTGCTGCCGGCCATGATCCGCGAGGCCCAGCCGGAAATCCCGATCGGCTTCTTCCTGCACATCCCGTTCCCGTCCTCGGAGATCTACCGCATGCTCCCGTGGCGCGCCGAGCTGCTGGAGGGGCTGATCGGCGCGGACCTGATCGGCTTCCACAGCTTCGGTTACACGCGCCACTTGCTGAGCAGCCTGCTGCGCCTGCTGGGGCTGGATCAGTCCTTCGGCCAGGTGATGGTGCGCGGCCGGCCCGTTCGGGTCGAGACCTTTCCGCTGGGCGTCGACGTCGAGCGCTTCGCTGCCGTGGCCCACGACCCCGAGGCCCAAGCCGAGCTGGAGCGGCTCCGGCGCGAGGCCGACGGGCGGCGCATCGTGCTCTCGGTGGACCGGCTCGACTTCACCAAGGGCATCCTGGAGCGCCTGCAGGCGGTCGACCGCTTTTTGAGCCAACGCCCCGAGTGGCACGGAAAGGTCACCTTCATCATGCTGTGCGTGCCCTCGCGCGAGCGCGTGCCCGAGTACCGCTCGCTCAAGCGGCGCGTCGACGAGTGGGTGGGCCGGGTCAACGGCCGGTACGGCCATCCCGGCTGGAGCCCGATCTGGTACCTCTACCGCGCGCTCCCGTTCGACAAGTTCGTCCCGCTGTACCAGCTGGCCGACGTGGCGCTGGTGACCCCGTTGCGCGACGGGATGAACCTGGTGGCCAAGGAATACCTGGCCGCGCGGCCCGACAACAGCGGCGTGCTCGTGCTGAGCGAGACGGCCGGCGCCGCCGAGGAGCTGGGCGAGGCGCTGATCGTCAACCCGCACGACACGCGCGCCCTGGTCGAGGCGCTGGAGCAGGCGCTGGCCATGCCGCCCGGGGAGCAGCGCGCGCGCAACGAGCGCATGCGCACGCGGCTCAAGCGCTACGACACCAAACGCTGGGCCGACGAGTTTTTGACCTGTCTGGACGAGATCCGCCAGCGCTCGCCCCAACTCACCCAGACCAAGCTCGAGGGCGAGGCGCTCGACGCGCTCAAGGCAGCCTATCGGGAGGGTCGCAAGCGGCTGATCATGCTGGATTACGACGGCACGCTCGTCCCGTTCTCGCGCCACCCCGACGGCGCGGCCCCGCCGCCGGAGCTGGTCGAGGAGCTCAAGGCGCTGGCCGCCGACCCGCGCAACGACGTGGTCGTGATCAGCGGTCGGGACGCCGACACGCTCGAAGGTTGGCTCGGCGACATCTGGGGCAGCCTGGTGGCCGAGCACGGGGCCTACACGCGCCGGCCCGGCAACGACTGGGAGCGCATCGAGGGCGGGCTCTCGACCGCCTGGAAGGAGCAATTGCGCCCCGTGCTCGAGGTCTACGCCGACCGCACACCGGGCGCGCTGCTGGAGGAAAAGCGGGACGGGCTCGCCTGGCATTACCGCAACGCCGACCCCGAGCTGGGCGCGCTGCGCGCCAAGGAGCTGATCGAACACCTGGACGACTTCATCTCCAACACCTCGCTGCACGTGTTGCGCGGCAACTGCGTGGTCGAGATCCGCAACGGCCGGCTCAACAAGGGCAACGCCGCCCAGCGCTGGCTGGCAAGCGGCAAGGAGTACGACTTCATCCTGGCCGCCGGCGACGACACCACCGACGAGGACCTGTTCGCGGCCATGCCCGAGGGCGCCTGGACCGTCAAGGTGCGCCGGGCCCGCAACTCGCGCGCGCGCCACTACGTCCCCTCGCCGGCGCGCATGCGCGAGCTGCTGGCGGCGCTCAACGCCTCGGCGGACGCATGAACGGCCGGGGCGAGCTCGACCACTTCGGCCGCTCGGCGCGCAACGGCTTCGGGACCACGCCGCTGGCGCGCGCGGCCCAGCGCCGCCGGGACGCCGACTGGGTCGCCGCGCGGCTGGCCGACCCCGCAACGCGTTTCGTGCCCGTGTGGCGCGCGCGCGTGCTGGCTCGCCGCGAGGGGGACGCGCTGCGGCCCGTCTACCTGGGCGCCGAAGAGGCCGCGCCGTTGCGCGAGCAGGCCGACTCGCTGTGCCTGCTCGGGCTCGACGGCCAGCGGGCCGTGTTCGGGCTCGACCTGCCGGCCGCCTCGGACGAGGTCGAGGGCGCCTTCAAGCCCCTGGGCCGTTTCTACGACCTGCGCGTGGTGGGGTCGCTGTTGGACGCCGGCGACGGGGCCGTGCTGGCCCACGCGCGCGCCATGGCCCACTGGCACCGTACCCACCGCTTCTGCGGCGTCTGCGGCGCGCCGACCGCCAGCCGCGAGGCCGGCCACCTGCGCGTCTGCAGCGACGACGCCTGCGCGCGCGCCCACTTCCCGCGCACGGACCCGGCGGTCATCGTGGCCGTCACGCACGATTCACGCCTGCTGCTGGCGCGCCAGCCCCACTGGCCTCCCAGGCGCCACAGCGTGCTGGCCGGCTTCGTCGAGCCGGGCGAGACGCTGGAGGAGGCCGTCGTGCGCGAGGTGGCGGAAGAAGCGGGCCTGCGCTTGCGGCGCGTCCACTACCACAGCTCGCAGCCCTGGCCCTTCCCGGCCTCGCTCATGCTGGGCTTCACGGCCGAGGCCGAGGACGGGACGATCCGCTTGCTGGACCAGGAGCTCGAGGAAGCCCGCTGGGTGGGGCGGGACGGGCTGGCCGCGGCGCTGGGAAGCGGTGAGCTGCTGCTGCCCCCGCCGCTGTCGATCGCGTTCCGCCTGGTCGAGGACTGGTTCGACCCGCAAGGCAGCGGGAGGCTGCGCGCGCTGGCCGAGGCCCAGGGCGCATGAGCGGGGCGGCGTTCTGGGTCTACCTGATCGAGTGCGAGAACGGGAGTTTTTATGCGGGCTACGCCCGCGACCCGGCCGCGCGCTACGCCCAGCACGCGCGCGGGGCGGGCGCGCGCTACACCCGCAGCTTCAAGCCCGTCCGCTTGGCCGCCTGCTGGGGCGTTCCCACGCGCAGCGCGGCCCTGAAACTCGAACGGTTGCTCAAGCGCTGCACGCACGCGCGCAAGGCGGCGTTGGCCCAAAACCCGGCCGCGCTCGCGCCGCTGGCGCGGGCCGAGTTGGGGCTGGCCGAGGGGGCGCTCGCGCCGGGCGATCCGGCGCTCGACGCGTAAAAGGCGCGCTTGCAGCTCGTTTTCCCCGTTCGGTTGGCATTTCCCATCGTTGTCTAGTAGGTTGACCGCGTGGGATGACGGTTGCGCGCCACGCGCAAAGCGAACGAAACCGCCAAGGAGGCAACCATGGCAGCAGCGAAACAGGGCGACACCGTGAAGGTGCACTACACCGGCAAGCTGGAAGACGGCTCGGTGTTCGACTCCTCCCGCGAGCGCGAGCCGCTGGAGTTCAACCTGGGCGAGGGACAAGTGATCTCGGGTTTCGAACAGGCCGTCGAAGGGATGGCGCCCGGCGAGTCCAAGGCCGTCGAGGTCGCCCCCGAAGAGGGCTACGGCCCGCACCGGGACGACATGATCCTGGAGGTCGGCCGGGAGCAGCTCCCCGAGGACCTGGAGCCGTTCGTGGGCCAGCAGCTCAAGCTGAGCCAGCCCGACGGCGAGGACGTCATCGTCAACGTCACCGAGGTGGACGACGAGCAGATCAAGCTGGACGCCAACCACCCGCTGGCCGGCGAGGCCCTCCACTTCGACATCGAGCTGGTCGAGATCGTCTAAGCCGAACCACCCCCGGATCGGCGCGGCCCCGCGGGTTCGAGGCGCGAACGGGTCCGGGTCGTTCGAAAATCCAAGCGCATTCGTCGAGAAAGGCAGGGCAAGCGAACGCCCCGGCGCTCGCGGATCGTAGATGGGCTACCTTGCACTGGCGATCCTGTGCAGCGCTTCGATCGCCCTGTTGTTCAAGCGCAGCGAGTCGACGGGCCTGAACCGCTACGCGGTCACGGCCGCCAACTACGCCGTGGCGGCTCTGGTGAGCGCCGCGCTGCTGGCGCTCGACCCGCCCGCGTGGGACTGGAGCGGCGCGTGGGGCGCGCTGAGCGCGACGCTGGCGCGCGGGCAGGCCCCCGTCCCCGCCGGGAGCGCGCTCTGGTCCGTGCTGGCCGGCCTGGGCGCGGGCGCGTTCTTCTTCCTGGCGTTCATCCAGTACCAGCTCAGCGTGCGCGACCACGGCGCCGGGCTGGCCGGTGCCTTCATCAAGCTCGGCATCCTGGTGCCGATGGCGCTCTCGCTGGTCGTCTGGGAGGAATACCCCACGGCCGTGCAGTGGGGCGGCATCACGCTGGCCGTCGGCTCGATCGCGCTGGTGAACTGGCCGGGGCGCGGGATCGGGCGGGACGCCGTCAGGCCCGCGCTGCTGTTGCTGTTGCTGTTCGCCTTCGGCGGGCTGGCCGAGTTCAGCAACAAGGTCTTTCAGCGCTACGCGCTGCTGGAGGACCGCGCGCTCTTCTTGCTGGTCACGTTCGCCGTCGCGTTCCTCTTGAGCGCCTGGGCCGCGCGGCGCCGCCCCGCCCCCGTGACGCGGCGTGACCTGGCCATGGGCGCGCTGGTGGGCGTGCCGAACCTGTTCTCCTCGTTCTTCCTCATCCTGGCGCTGAACGAGCTGCCGGCCGCCGTGGCCTTCCCGGCCTTCGGCGCGGGCAGCATCCTGCTCATCAACGCCGCCGGCTTCTGGCTCTTCCGCGAACGCCTGCGGCGCCGCGAGCAAGTCGCCGTGGGCCTGACGATTCTGGCGCTGGTGCTGATCAACCTCTGATCATCAGCCGAGGGGACGCCCCCTCAGCGCACGAGCAATTCTAAGATCAAGCCATTGACACAAAACGCGAAATTGCTATACTAATGTCAGCTTGCTGATCTTAATTCCAATATGAAAAACGTAACCGCCCAACAGATCAAAAAGAGGCTTGAAACGGAAAATCCTTGGTGGCATCAGCCCCACCAGATTCCAGCGCACTTCTTGCAAATGAACCCTCGTCCCTATTTCGAACTGTTCTTCCCACTTGCTGAGCAAAGAGAACCACGTAGGGCAACCGTCCTGATGGGGCCACGGAGGGTCGGCAAAACCGTCTTGATGCACCATACAATCCAGAAAATGATCGATGAAGGTGTAGATCCGCAAAGAATATGCTACATCTCTGTCGATCATCCCATTTACAACGGCCTGTCGTTGGATGACCTACTGGACCACTATGCACAGTCAACCGGCCTCGCATTATTAGAGCAAGTATATTATATTTTCTTTGATGAAATCCAATATATGAAGCATTGGGAAACCTATCTCAAATCCCTGGTAGACACGCATCCAAAGGTAAAGGCCATCGCATCGGGTTCGGCAGCGGCGGCACTTCGCTTAAAGAGCAACGAATCAGGCGCCGGAAGGTTTACGGATTTCCTCCTTCCTCCACTGACTTTCCACGAATACCTACATCTTCTCGACATAGAGGAAGTCATGGAAATTCGAGAGGACGAAGACTCCATCACGATACTCGATGCCGATATAGAAGTAATGAACGAGCATTTCCTGAAATACCTGAATTTCGGCGGGTATCCAGAGGTTATCTTTTCGCCCGAAATACAGGGTGATCCCGGGCGCTTTATCAAGAGTGACATTATTGACAAAGTCTTGTTGCGCGATTTACCGATTCTATACGGTATCACAAACATTCAAGATCTTAATTCGCTGTTTACGATGTTGGCGTTCAATACGGCCAACGAAATCAGCCTTGAAGAACTGGCACAGAATTCGGGCACCTCAAAAAACACCATCAAGCGGTATGTTGAGTACCTGGAAGCAGCCTTTCTTGTTCGGGTCATCAAGCGGGTTGATAGGAACGCCAAGCGCTTTCAACGTCAACCCGCCTTCAAGGTCTATTTGACCAATCCCTCGATCAGAAGTGCGCTGTTCTCGCCGATCGATGCCGATCATGAAGATGTGGGGCCTCTAGCGGAAACCGCCATCTTCGCTCAGTGGTTTCACTCGGCATTTGAAAGACTCTACTACGCAAGGTGGAAAGAAGGCGGGAAACAGGGAGAAGTCGATATCGTCCGCCTTGACACGCAACAACGGGTCATCTCCGCCATTGAGGTGAAGTGGTCCGATCGGTTCTTCAAGCGCCCCGATAGACTACAGGCACTCCTGGCTTTCTGCACGAAACATGGACTTCAACGCGCAACTGTAACCACGAGGACTACACACGGGAAGAAGGAGCTAGGCGGCGTGAGCATCGATTTCGTTCCCACGAGTGTTTACTGCTTCCTCGTCGGTTACCAGATCGTGCGAGGCAAACGGTTCCACTATGGAGTGCTATCACGAGATTCTTAGAGCGCCTAACAAAAATGGACCTGTTGATGCGCAATGGTCCAACAGATCGACGTCGAAACAGGTTTTGTTAGCTGGTCTTAAGAATCCAAACCACAACCGTGCGCACTGACTGCTTGCCCCGTCCGCGCCGCGCCGGAATAATCGGAACGCAAACCGGACCACAAGGAGCGGTTCGATGACCTTTCCACGCCCGTTCTACCGCTGGCGGCCGCACCCCTGGCACGGCTTGGAGGCCGGCCCCGAGCCGCCCGCAATCGTGCACGCCTACATCGAGATCACGCCCTACGACCTGATGAAGTACGAACTGGACAAGGAGACGGGCTACCTGCGCGTCGACCGCCCCCAGCGCAGCTCCTCGCAGCCGCCGGCGCTCTACGGCTTCATCCCGCGCACGTTCTGCGGCGAGCGCGTCGGGAAGCTCATGGACGGCGCGGAGCGCGGCGACGGCGACCCGCTGGACGTGTGCGTGTTGAGCGAGCGGCCCATCGCGCGCTCCGAGGTCATCCTGAGCGCGCGCGTGGTGGGCGGGGTCGAGATGCTCGACGACGGCGAGGCCGACGACAAGGTCATCGCCGTGCTCGACAACGACCAGTTCTGGCGCGAGACCAAGGACGTGGACGACCTGCCCCAGGTGCTGGTCGAGCGCCTGCTGCACTACTTCAGCACCTACAAGCTCGTCCCCGGCAAGGCCTCAACGGTGCGCATCGGCAAGGCCTACGACCGGGCGCACGCCGAGGCCGTGGTCGAGGCGGCCATCGCCGACTACCAGGACGCGTTCGGGGCGTAGTCCAAGGAGGTCCCCCTTGCAGCTGACCGTCTACCTGTCGGGCGAGATCCACTCCGATTGGCGCGCGCAAATCCAAGCGGGCGCGCAGAAGGAAAACCTCCCCGTCGAGTTCACCGGCCCGGTCACCGACCACGCCGCCAGCGACCACGTGGGCGCCGAGGTGCTGGGGCCCGAGGAAGACGCGTTCTGGCAAGACCACAAGGCCGCAAAAATCAACGCGATCCGGGTCAAGGGGGAGATCGAGCGGGCCGATCTGGTCGTGGTCAAGTTCGGCGAGCAATACCGCCAGTGGAACGCCGCCTTCGAGGCCGGCTACGCCCACGCCAAGGGGAAGCCCTTGATCGTGCTGCACCCGCCGGAGTTCACCCACGCGCTCAAGGAGGTCGACGCCGCCGCCCAGGCCGTGGCCGAGTCGAGCGAGCAGGTCGTCGCGCTCTTGCGTTACCTCACGAG
>CAZNGF010000020.1:0-36359 GCA_964572855.1 uncultured Thermotogae bacterium
GGCGACGTCGTGCCGGGGATCGCGTTCCCGTCCGAGCCCGAGCCGCAGGTGCTGGCCCAGAACACCGCGCCCGCATCCAGCCGACCGACCGTCGGCGTCGACGACGATCCCTGGATGGGCGTGGCCGACGCGCCCATCACGATCATCGAGTTCTCGGATTTCCAGTGCCCCTACTGTAAGCGCTTCTTCGACGACACGCTGCAGCAACTCCTGACGGCCTACGACGGGAAGATCCGCTTCGTCTACCGCGACTTTCCGCTCAGCAACATCCATCCCCAGGCGCAAAAGGCCGCCGAGGCCGCGCAGTGCGCCCATGAGCAGGGCCGCTACTGGCCCATGCACGACACGTTATTCGAGCGCCAGCGCGAGTGGGGCAATGCCAACGCCGTTGCGTACTTCAAGGCCTATGCCGAAGGCTTGGGGCTGGACGCGCAGCAGTTCGACGCCTGCCTGGACGAGAACCGCTATCGCAACGAGGTGCTGCTCGACCTCAAGGCCGGTGCCGATGCCGGGGTCACGGGCACGCCGGGTTTCTTCATCAACGGCCGCGCGCTGCGGGGCGCGGTGCCGTTCGAGTACTTCGAGGCCGTCATCGAGGACGAGCTGGCCAAGCTGGCGGGTTAGCGCCGCTGGCGCACGGCCTCGAAGGCGCACACGCCGGCGGCCACCGACACGTTCAGGCAACCCACATGGCCCGCCATCGGGATGGACACGAGCAGGTCGCAGGTCTCGCGGGTGAGGCGGCGCAGACCCGTCCCCTCCGCGCCCAGCACCAGCGCCAGCGGGCCGGTCAGGTCCGCTTCAAACAGCGAGTGCTCGGCCGCGTCGTCCGCGCCCACCACGACCACGCGTGCCTCCCGCAACTGGCGCAGCGTCCGGGCCAGGTTGGTGACGTGGATCAGCGGCACGTGCTCGGCCGCGCCGCGGGCCACCTCGACCGCCGCGCGCGACAGCGGCGCCGAGCGGTCCTTGGGTGCGATCACGGCGTGCACCCCGGCCGCGTCCGCGGTGCGCAAGAGCGCTCCCAGGTTCTGCGGGTCCTGCACTTGGTCGAGCACGAGCAGGAACGGGGTTTCGACTTCCTCGAGCAAATCGACCAGCAGCCCTTCGGGCTCGGGCTTGACCGACGGGGCAGACGAGGAGTGCTTGGAAGGGCGCGGTCTGTATTGCTTTCGTTTCTTATTCATCGTTTGCCAAGGCAGCTCGCACGAAGTTCTGCTGCGGGGGCGTGAGCTGTTCGACCGACGCCGCGTCGATGCGCGTCGAGGCGTCGAGGCGGGCAGCCTCTGCCCCGCCTTCGTCCACGAAGCTGACGCCGAACAGCGACGCGCCCGAAAAATCCGCGCCGCGTAGATCCGCGCCGCGGAAGTCGGCCCCCTCGCAGTCCGCGCCGCAAAACGAGGCGTCGCGCAGGTTCGCGCCCTGTAAGTGGGCGTTGGAGAGGTTGGCGGAATCGAAGCGCGCGCCGCGCAAGTTGGCTCGTTCGAAGCGCGCGTCGCGCAGCTTGGCCCCGACCGCGTTCAGGCCCGCCAGGTCGCGCCCCTCGGCCCGGATGCCGAGCAAATCCTTTCCAGAAAAATCCCGTTTCTGCAACACTTGCCGGTACTGCACGTTGTCGAGGTCCGGCACGACGTAGCGCTCCTCGTCCCAGGGATCGGCGCCGTTGTGATACCCCGCCTCCTTCTCCCAGTAACCGAGCCGGTCCTGGGCCAGCACCTCGATGCGTTCGAGCCACTTGAGGCTCTTGTAGAAGTAGCGCCCCGGCACAACGGTGCGCACGGGGCCGCCGTGTTCGGCGGGGAGCGGCTCGCCCTCGTATGCCAACGCGACCAGCGCGTCCAACTGCAACGCGTCATCGATAGGCAGCGAGGTGCTGTGCCCGCGCGCGCTGCGGGCCACGAACGACAAAAACTTCGCCTCGGGTCGTGGCTCGCATGCCTCCAGCAGCGTCTTCAACGGCACGCCGCGGAAGCGCGCGCCGGGTTTGGACCAGCGCGTGACGCAGTGGATATCGACCACACGCTCGTCCTGCGGAAGCGCTTGCAGTTGGTCAACCGACCACGTCTGCGGGCGCTTCACCAACCCCGTTATCGACACGCGCCAGGGCTCGTCCCCGCGCGCGGGGTCCGGCTCACGCTCGCCCACCAGCGGCCACCTGCCCGGCGCGGCGAGTTGCTGGTTCGGCGGGAGTTTATTCAAACCTTCTTCCTAATGGGGCTCAGCCGCTGCGCTGGCGTCGCTGGCGACGGCTCGCCCGGATCGCGTCCGGCCCGCTTGACGACCTCGACGGTTTGCGTTCATCCCATCAAAACCATTCTAGCCCGCCGGGACAAACGGGCAAAGTCCGCTCAAGCGGCTCGCTCCTCGACCAACACGAACCGATGCACGGCCGCGGCCAGCGCGCCGCCGAGGATCGCGCTGACGAAATAGACCCAGACTTGGCCCAGTTGCCCCGCCGCCAGCGCCGGCCCCAGCGTGCGCGCCGGGTTCACCGACGCCCCGGTGACCGCGCCGCCGGCCAGGAGGCAGCCGGCCAGCGTGAATCCGATGGCCAGCCCCGCGAACTGCCCCGCCTTGCCGGCCACGGCCGCCTGCAGCACGACCAGCGCCAGGCAGAAGGTCAAAAACAGTTCCAGGAAAAAGGCCGACCCGACCGAGACCTCGAAGCTGAACGCCCCGAAGCTGGCGGCCCCGCCGCCCAGGATTGCGCTCAGCGCAAACGCCGCCGCGATCCCACCCAGCAGTTGGGCGACGACGTACCACAGGGCCCGGCCCGCGTTGATCCCGCCTGCGATCCAGACGCTGACCGTGACGGCCGGGTTCACGTGTGCCCCGCTCCAATGGCCCAGCGCGTAGGCCGCGAACACGATGGCCAGGCCGTGGGCCAGCGCCGGCATGACGGGACCGACCTCGGGCGGGGCCAGCGCCACGCCGGCCGCCCCCCAGAACACGAGCACGAACGTCCCGATGAACTCCGCGACATACGCCTTCGATGCTGCTCCCATGCAAACCTCCTCGTGGGGATCCCCCTCAAGTTGAGACGCGCCATTATACAACGCCGGGCCGTGTACAAAAAGGCGGGAGGCCGAGGGCAACCGGGTGCAACGGCCTTGCCGGAGAAGAGAGGAGACTTTATAATCGGTCGCATAAAAAACAGAAGGGAAACAACGCGGGGAGCGACCAAGCCCCCAGAACCGGCTACCTCCCTTGCGCCTCAAGCGCAAGGCGCTCCATGCCCGCCACGCCCTCAACCGAACTGAACGATATGAGCATTCTGATCCAACACGGAACGGCGTTGCTACCGGACGGACCGCAGGGAAACGTCTCGATCGGCATCGAGGGGAACCGCATCGCGCGCATCGGCCCCGAGCTGGACCCGTTGGGCTACGACACCGTGCTCGACGCCAGCGGCCGGCTCGTGAGCCCGGGGCTGGTCAACGCGCACACGCACCTGGCCATGGTCCTGTTGCGCGGCTTTGCCGACGACATGCCGCTGCAGCCCTGGCTGGAGAGAGCCATCTGGCCTGCCGAGGCCAAGCTCACGCCCGAGGACGTCTACTGGGGCTCGCTCTGGGGATCGATCGAGCACATCCGCGGCGGCGTGACGGCCTTTTGCGACATGTATCTGCACATGGACGAGGTGGCGCGCGCCGTCGAGCGGGCCGGGACGCGCGGGCTGCTCACCTACGGCATGATCGCCTTCGAGCCCGGCGAGAAGGTGGAACGCGAGCTGCAAATCTCGCTCGAATTCGCCGAGCGCTGGCACGGCGCGGCCGACGGGCGGGTTCAAACGGCGCTCGCCCCGCACGCCCCGTACACGTGCTGTGACCGGCTCTGGGAGCGGACGGTCCAGGTGGCGGCGGACAAGGGCTTCTCGATCAACACCCACCTCTGCGAGACGCGCAAAGAGGTCGAGGACTGCCGCCGCGCCTCGGGCAAGAGCCCGGTGGCCTACCTGGACGACCTGGGCGCCTTCGCGGTCCCGACGCTGGCGGCGCACTGCGTCCACGTGGACGCCGCCGACATCGAGATCCTAAGCGAGCGCGGCGTGTTCGTCTCGCACAACCCGGGCAGCAACTTGAAACTGGGCTCGGGCATCGCGCCGCTGCCCGCCATGCTGGAGGCCGGCGTGACCGTGGCGCTCGGTACGGACGGGACGGCCTCCAACAACAACCTGAACGTGTTCGAGGAGATGCAGCTGGCCGCGCTGCTGCACAAGGGGGTCGGTGAGGACGCGGTGGCCGTGCCCGCACGGGAAGCATTTGAACTGGCCACCCGCAACGGGTACCGTGCATTAGGGATCGACGGGGGGGGCGCTTTGCGCGAAGGGGCATTGGCCGACGTCATCCTGGTCGACCTGGAAGGCGCACACGTCCAGCCCGTCCACCATCCGCTCTCGGCGCTGGTGTACGCCGCGCAGGCCGGGGACGTGCGCACGACGATCGTGAACGGCCAATTGGTGATGAAGGATCGAGAGGTTCTGACCCTCGACGAGGACGAAGTGCGAACGAAAATCATGCAAATAGCGAAGAAATTTTAGGAGGGCACCCATGGGATTGAGCAAGCAAGCCAACCAGCAGCTCGTGGCCGACTACGGCCGCGACGGCAACGATACCGGTTCCCCCGAGGTGCAGATCGCGATGCTCACCCAGCGCATCCGCGAGCTCACCGAGCACCTCAAAGTGCACAAGCACGACTTTCACTCCGAGCGCGGACTGATGAAGCTCGTCGGACGCCGCAAGCGCCTGATGCGCTACCTCCAGCGCGAGGACGTGGAGGCCTATCGCACACTGATTCAGAAACTGGAAATCCGTGGTTAACACGAGTCCGGAGAGGGTATTCATGCAGAAAAGTCCAGTCACAGCCACCCGCGGCCCCTTCACGGTGGAGACCGGCCGCCTGGCCACGCAGGCCGACGGCGCGGCACTAGTGCGCTACGGCGACACGCGCGTGTTGGTCACGGTCACGCGGGCCAACGCCGACCACATCCCGTTCTTCCCGCTGTCGGTCGACTACGAGGAGCGCTTCTACGCCGGCGGCAAGATCCCCGGCGGGTTCTTCAAGCGCGAGGGCCGACCGTCCGAGCAGGCCGTGTTGACCTGCCGCATGATCGACCGGCCCCTGCGGCCGCTGTTCACCGAAGGCTATCACCAGCAGGTGCAGATCGTGGCCACCGTGCTCTCGGCCACCTCCAGCGAGCCGCCCGAGATCGCGGCCATGCTGGGCGCCTCGACCGCGCTCATGCTCTCGCAGGCGCCCTTCCAGGGGCCGATCGCGGGCGTGCGCATGGCGCTGATCGACGGCGAGTTCGTCACGCACCCCACCGAGGAACAGCAGGAGCAGTCCGCCATCGACGTGGTCATCGCCGGCACCAAGCACGCCGTGACCATGGTCGAGGGCCGCATGGACGAGATCCCCGAGGAGCAGGTCGTCGAGTGCATCCAGGTGGCCCACGAGGCCATCAAGGAGCTCGTCGCGTTGCAGGAAGACCTGCTGGGGCAGGTGGAGGTTAAGAAGCTTGAGATCGAGGAAAGCGAGGACCTGAGCGCGCTGGAGAGCGCCCTGCGGGCCCAGGTCGGCACCCAGCTCGAAGCCATGCGCCAGCCCATGATCAAACACGCGCGCGAGGAGCTGGTGGACGGCATCGGCGAGGCGGCCGTGGAGGCCGTGCTGGCCCAGCAGGGCCAGGGCCTCTCCGATGACGAGATCGAGGAGCTGAAGAAGAAAGCCGAGAAGCTGTTCGACAAGCTCGTGAAGGAGTACGTGCGCAAATCCACCCTGGCCAGCCGCATCCGCTTCGACGGGCGCCGGCCCGACGACCTGCGCGAGGTGAGCTGCGAGGTGGGCCTGCTGCCGCGCGTGCACGGCTCGGCGCTGTTCCAGCGCGGCGAGACCCAGAGCCTGGGCACGTGCACGCTGGGCACGACGCGCCAGGACGAGCAGATCATCGACCTCATGCTGGAGGAGGGGCGCGAGCGCTTCATGCTGCACTACAACTTCCCGCCCTACAGCGTGGGCGAGGTCGGGCGCATCGGCACGCCCAAGCGCCGCGAGATCGGGCACGGTTACCTGGCCAAGAACGCCCTGCGCGCCGTGCTGCCCAGCGAGGAAGACTTCCCCTACAGCATCCGGCTGGTCTCGGAGATCCTGGAGTCCAACGGCTCCAGCTCGATGGCCACGGTTTGCAGCGGCTCGCTGGCGCTGATGGACGCGGGCGTGCCGATCAAGAAGCCCGTGGCGGGGATCGCCATGGGGCTGATCGAGGAGGACGGCGACTACGTCGTGCTCACCGACATCGCCGGCTACGAGGACCACTTCGGCGACATGGACTTCAAAGTGGCCGGCACGCGGGACGGGATCACCTCGTTCCAGCTCGACGTCAAGGTCAGCGGCATCACACCCGAGCTCATGCGCGAGGCCATGGCCCAGGCGAAGCGGGCCCGGCTCCAGATCCTGGACGTCATGGAGGCCACCATCGCCGAGCCGCGCGCCGAGCTGAGCCGCTACGCCCCGCGCATCCAGTTGGTCAAGATCGATCCCGAGAAGATCGGGATGATCATCGGTCCCGGTGGCAAGACCGTGCGGGCCATTCAGGCCGACACCGACACCGAGATCGAGATCAGCGAGGAGGGCGTGGTCAAGATCGCCGGCGTCACGCCCGAGAGCATTGAGGCGGCCGAACAGCGTATCAAGGAGCTCACCGCCGAGGTCGAGCCCGGCCAGCGCTACACCGGTAAGGTCGTGCGCGTCGAGCGCTACGGCGCCTTCGTCGAGTTCAAGGGCGGCAGCAAGGGGCTCATCCGCAAGGAGGACCTGGGCGACAACGTCCAGGTCGCCGTCTCGGTGGGCGACGAGATGGAGATCGAGGTGAGCGAGATCGACGAGATGGGCCGTGTCAACCTGCGCCCCGCCGGCTCCGGCGGCGGCGGGGGGGGCGGTCGCCGTGGCGGGGACAGGCGCGAGCCAGCACCCGCGGCGCCGCCGGCCGAGGTGGGCGACGTCCAGCCCGGCACGATCAAGACGGTCAAGGAGTACGGCGCGTTCGTGCGCACGGATACGGGGATGGAGGGGCTCATCCACATCTCCGAGATGAGCGACGAGTTCGTCAAGAACGTCACCGACGTCGTCAACGAGGGCGACCGCGTCACGGTCGAGCTCACCAAGGTCGAGAGCGACAACCGCGGACGCCCGCGCTACTCCTTCAAGCTGATCCGCAAAGGCGAGTAGACCGAAAAAGCGCGGGGTGAGTCCTTCACCCCGCCTTGCGCCTTTTCCCCCGATACCGCAAGGTCGCGCGCGGCCCCGTAGGGGCACGATTCATCGCGCCCGCGGTCGTACGCTCAACGCGGCTCGAACACCTGGACGAGGTAGTTTTTCCCGTCGGCCACGTAGACCCGGCCGCGGGCGTCCACCTCGAGGTCGAGCAGCTTGTGCGAAAACGTCCCCGTCCCCTCGCCGGTCCCGCCCCAGCTTGCCAGCGGTTCGAACGACGCGTCGT
Organism: uncultured Thermotogae bacterium; assembly: GCA_964572855.1. Lineage (GTDB taxonomy): Bacteria > Bipolaricaulota > Bipolaricaulia > RBG-16-55-9 > JAJCYT01 > CAZNGF01. The sequence continues at coordinate 7,499 of CAZNGF010000020.1, forward strand.
ACTTGAACACCTGGGGATTCCCGCCCAACTCGCGAGCCAGGAAGAACGCGCCCTCGCGGTCAAGCGCGAGCGCGCGCACCCCGCCGCCGACCTCGATGGTGTCCACCAGTCCGCCCTCGAGGTCGAACTTGCGCAGGTTGGAAAACACGGTGTCCACGGCGTAGACGAACCCCTGTTCGTCCGCCTCGCAACTGGACGAGCCCTTGACCAGGCCCGCGCCGTACTCGAGCAGCAGCTCGCCCGCGGGGCTGAGCTTGCGCATGTGGTGGTCGGCGGGCACGGAGCTGGCGGCGCTCGGGACGTGGACGTTGCCGTCGCGGTCCACGCAGAGCCCGTAGCTGACCCATTGCGCCGCCGGCACCGCGTGGCTCCACAGCACGTCAAACCGCGCGTCGAGCTTGACCACCTGCCCCCGGTCCGCCTCGTCGATCAGGCGGGCGTAGAAGGCGCCCTCCCCGTCGTATTCGATGTCCTGCGGCGTGCCGGGAAGCGGGTGGGCGGCCACGAAGCGCCCCGCCGCGTCGAACACCTGCACCCGCTTGTTGACGTAGTCGGACACGTAGACAAACGTCTCCCCGCCCTCCTCGACCAGGGCCAGGCCGCGCGGGCCCAAATCGCCGTTGAACTCGCCGGGGTTGCTGCCCGCCTGGCCGCCCCACTGCCGGACGAAGGCGTAGCGCTCGACGGAAGAAGGGGCGGGCCCTTCACGTTTGTACCAGATCGTGTCGTAGCCGGCGTTGGAGTTCTCCAGACAGTTGTCGTCGTCGGCCTCGTCCACGATCACCTGGGCGATGACGTCCTCCGCGGCCACGAAGCCCACGAACTTCGCGCCGCCGGGGCGTGCCACGCCGGGCGTGCCCAGCGAGAGCTGGACGGGCTGGGTCAGGAGCACGTCGCCCTGCGGGTCCCTCAGCGTGACCGTGCGTTCCTGTCCCTGGGCCGTCTGCCAGAGCACGTCCAGGCCCACGGCGCTCACGGGCTGCTCGAAGGTGAGGACCAGGTCGTCGTCCTCCAGCGCGGGGTTGGGGCCGGGGGCCAGTTCGGGGCCGCCGGGGGAGAGCACGTTTGCGCCCGTGGTGGGCAGCAGCTTGTGGGTTTCCCGGTCCCCGCGGGGCTCACAGCGAAAGCCGACCTCCGGCGTGAACGTCTCGGCGCCGCGGGCCACCAGCAGCGGCGCGCCCGAGGCGCGCGGGCGGTCGAAGCGCACGCCGTTGAGCGTCTTCCCGGTGAGGTCCGTGCCGGGTTCGAGCTCGTCGAAGTCGACCATCACGGGCGGGAAGCCCCCCGCCTCCAGGAACGGCCCCGTGCGGTCGAAGAACCGAACCGTCACGTCCCCCACGGGCGAGGAGCCGCCGTAGAACATCCGGATCAGCGCGACGGTCAAGAAGCCCAGGATAAAGATGCCGCCCACGATCCAGCGGCCGTCGACGCGCTTCCCCTGGTCGGAGGCAGGCGCGGCGGTGGACGTTTTCCCCCTTGCCCGTGTGGCTGGGGAAGGCGGTTCGACCTCGTCCGGGGGCAGGAGCAGTCCGCGCTGGATTCGGTCGTGCAACGCGGCGGTGGCGGACTCGGGCGCCACGTCCAGTTCGGCGTCCAGATAGGCCTTGAGCCGGTCGAACGTTTGCAGGGCGCGGTCGCGGTTGCCCGACCAGCAGGAGTAGCGCATCAGCCGGCGGTGGACCCCCTCGTGGCCGGGCGCCTGCGAGGCGGCCCGCTGCGCGCACTCGATGGCCTGCGCCCATTGCTTCAGTTGCGCGTGGCATTCGGCCAACTGGGAGAGCGCCCAGACGTATTTGCGGTCGAGCTCGTCGCGGCGCGCGGTGGCCCAGTCCCCGTAGCGGTCCTCGGGGAAGAACTCGCCCCGGCGCAGCGCGACGGCCTCCTGCAAGGGCGCCACGGCTTCGGCCCAACACTCCTCGTTCAGTAAGGCTTCAGCCCGTTCGAGCCCCGCTTCAAAGGCCGCGGTGTCGATCCAGGCGAAGCCGTTGGCGAAGAAGCCGTAGCCCCCGTCGTCGCCGGTGCGGATAAGCTGGAACGCTCCCGTCTCGGGCTTTAGCGCCTTGCGCAGCTGATAGACGTAGTTGCGCAGCGCCCGCTCGGGGTTTTCGGGCAGGCGTTCGTCGTCCCAGAGCCAGTCGATCAGTTGGTCCTTGGTGAGGAACCGATCGGGATGGGTGAGCAACACCTTGAACAGGCGGCGCGCGCGGGCGCCGCCCAACCGTTGGGCCGGAAACCGTTCCCCGTCGATGGCGATTTCAAGCTCGCCAAAACAGCGTATTGAAAGCCTCATACCCCAAATGCTCAGAAAGAAACCGTTTTTTTCTTTCTATTCAAGCACAAAACGCGCCGGAAATCAACAAGCCGATGCGTACAGACCCCGCCCGAGATCGAGACGAGACGCAAAGCAGATGCTCTATTCCTACAGTGCGTGGATCTGTTTTGACAGATTTCGGGGGTTCGCACGTTTCAATAAACAGCATCAAGGACATCTTGTCTCTTGGATTGATAGAGGAGAGGGGTGTGCTCGCGAGAGCAAACCAAATCCCGTTGGCGCGGAAAGGGTTGCCGGTTGGCACACCCCTCCATGTTTTCCGTCGAGACGATAGAGAGCGTCCTCGACAGCGAGACCTCCTTGCGAGGGGGTGTCCCGCAGGTTCCCCATGCGGGGAGGGACAAGCCCGTCGCCGGCAGTTTGTAGGGGGAAGATGCGCGTGAAGTTTTATCGCCCGGCCCTGCCTGCGGGACGGGCGATAAAGCCATGTTCCGATTGAGCGGGCTTTGCTACGGCGTCATCACGACCTTGCCGCACGCACCGGAGGCCATCAGCTCGAACGCCTGTTCGTACTCCTCCAGTGAAAAGCGGTGCGTGACCACGGGGGCCAGGTCCACCGCGCCGGAGCGCAGCAGGCCGCGGATCTGGTACCACGTCTCCCACAGGCGCCGGCCCACCACCCCGTAGACCTTGATCCCCTTGAAGATGAGCAGCTCGGCGAAGTCGAATTCCATCGGTGCGCCCGGCAGGCCCAGCAGCGCGGCCTCGCCGCCCGGTTTGAGCAGCTCGAAGCCGCCGCGAAACGCGCCGGGCGCGCCGCTCATCTCCAGCAGCACGTCCACGCCCTCGCCCTCGGTGGCCGCGCGCACCTTCTCTTTCCAGTCGTCCTCGGCCGCGTTGAAGGCGCCGTCCGCGCCCATCTTAAGGGCAAGTTCGAGCCGGTAGCCGCTCACGTCGGTGGCGTAGACGGCGCGCGCGCCGCCGGCTTTGGCCACGGCGATCGTCATCAGGCCCACGGGGCCGCAGCCCGTGAGCAGCACCTTTTTGGCGCGCAGGTCGGTGGCAAAGGCCGTGTGGACGGCGTTACCGAAGTTCTCCTGCAGCGAAGCGATCTCGGGCGGCATGTCGCTTGGGTCGACCCAGGCGTTGATGGCCGGGATGGCCACGTACTCGGCGAAGCAGCCGTCGCGGTCCACGCCCAGGATGCGCGTGTGCCGGCACAGGTGGCCCCGGCCCGTGCGGCACAGGTCGCAGACCCCGCAGACCACGTGGCTCTCGGCCGAGACGAAATCGCCCACCTCGACCTCGTGGACGTCGCGCCCGATGGAGACGACCTCGCCGCAGAGCTCGTGCCCCACGATCAGCGGGGGGCGCAGCCGGCCGGCCGCCCAGGGGTTCCACTCGTAGATGTGCAGGTCCGTCCCGCAGATCGAGGTGGCCTTGACGCGGATGAGCGCGTCGTGCGGCCCGACCTCGGGGAGCGGCAGCTCGCGCAGCTCGAACCCCGGTCCCGCCTGCGGTTTCACCAGCGCTTTCATGGTGTTCATGATCAAAAGTGCCTTTCGCTCGGGAGCATGGGGTCAGTGTAACAGGCGCGCCCAAGGCCAACCACGTCGTCGACCTTTGCTGAGGCCCGTTTCTTGCTTTGGCAAAGACGCCCCCTAAGATGGGAACCGACCTCTCCCCGAAGGAGTTTTCATGCGCGTGGCCAAGAACCTGCTGGAACTGATCGGCCGGACCCCGATGGTCGAGCTGAACCGGATCAACGACACCGACGTGCGCATCCTGGTCAAGCTGGAGCACTACAACCCCTGCGGCTCGGTCAAGGACCGGGTCGGGTTCTACTTGATCGAGGACGCGGAGAACAAGGGGCTGCTCAAGCCCGGCATGACCGTGGTCGAGCCCACCTCGGGCAACACGGGGCTGGGCCTGGCGCTGGCGGCGCTGCTGAAGGGATACCAACTGGTCTGCACCGCGCCCGACAAGGTGAGCCCCGACAAGATCCGCTTGCTGGAGGCGTACGGCGCCGAGGTCGTGGTCTGCCCTACCGCGGTCGAGCCCGAGGACTCGCAGAGCTACTACTCGGTGGCCCGGCGCATCGCCGAGGAGCGAAACGGCTACCTGCCGAACCAGTACGAGAATCCCGCCAACCCCGAGATCCACTACCGCACGACGGGTCCCGAAATCTGGGAGCAGACCGGCGGGGAGCTGGACGCGTTCGTGTGCGGTGCCGGCACGGGCGGGACGATCAGCGGTGTGGGGCGTTACCTGAAGGAGCAGAACCCCGATGTAAGAATCGTGGGCGTGGACCCCGAGGGCTCGATGATCTACACGGAATTCTACCAAGAGCCGCACGACGTCCACACCTACGTCATTGAGGGCATCGGCGAGGATTTGATTCCCAAGACGCTGGACCTGAGCGTGGTCGACGAGGTCGTGCGCGTGGCCGACGGGGAGACGCACCGGTTCTGCCGCGAGCTGCTCAAGGCCGAGGGGCTGTTCATGGGCTCGTCGGGCGGGGCGGCGGTCCTGGGCGCGCTGCGCTACGCGCGCGAGCTGGGTCGTGGCACGCTGGTCGTGCTCGTGCCCGACTCGGGCCGCAACTACCTCAACCGCGTCTACAACGACGACTGGATGCGCGAAAAAGGGTTTCTGGATTAACAAGTAGGCTGTGCCTGCCATTTGGCTGAAGCGACGGCAGGCATAGCCTGCCCTACTGCATGAATCCTGAACTCTGATCACGGCCTAAGCCAGAACAGCACGCCGACCATGAGCGCCGCCAGCGACCCCAGGATGATCCAGCGGCTGGCGCCCTGGAACAGCGAGCCGAGCTGGGCCGCCGGACCGGGCGGTTGCACGGGCTCCAGGCCCATGAGCTGCCGCACGCCGTCCAGCACGCCGCGGTCGTACTCCCCCAGCGAGAAGGCCGGGATGATGGTTTCCTTGAGCACGGGGTCGATGATCCGGTCCGGGTACCGCTGCCGCGCGACCTCGCCGGTGGAAATGCGAATGGCCCCCTCCTCCAGCGCGATCAGCAGCAGCAGGTGGCGCGGCCCCAGCTCCCAGGCGGCTGTGACGCGCGCGTCGTAGTCCTCCATCGACAGATTGTCCAGCGTGGGGACGATCAGGACGTTGAGGTGGTTGCCCGTGTCTTGTTCGTACGCGCGCAGCATGGTCTCCAGCTCGCCGATGGTGGCCGACTGCAACAGGTTGGCGTAATCGCTCACGTAGCCCTTGCGCTCGGGCTGGGCCTGCGCGACGCCCCCGAGGACCAACAGCAACGCCATCCAAAGAATGAAAACGTGTTTCGGTTTCATCGTGCCCTCCTGCCTGCCAGTTTGGTGGTGTTTGAAAGTTGCTACCTGTATAGCAAAGTTCCCAGCTTTCGCAACGCCTCGTCGACCACGTCCGCGCCCGAGCCACAAGCCCGTTCGGCCCGTCGCGCCCGCCAGTCCAAGCTCTTGGCCTGGTCGGCCAGAACCACGCCGCCAACGGGAAGGTCTGTGGGCAAGGCCACCTCGAACGGGTACCCCTTCGCTTGGCCCGTGATCGGGCACAGAATGGCCAACCCAACCTTGCCGTTGTAGGCACGCGGAGACAGGACCAGCGCCGGGCGGCGCCCCGCCTGCTCGTGGCCGCGCTGGGAATTCATGTCGATCCAAACCACGTCGCCTCGCTCGGGGACGTATGCCCGTTTCTGACTACCAGGACTCATGGCCCACCGCCGGGCCGGTGTCGACCTCGCCGTGCAGGTTGTCCTCGGTGACTTGAGCCAACAGCACGTCCAACGCCCGTTCTGGCTCCGACAGCGGCGTGATGATCAGTCTGCCGTCCTCGAGCACGAGTTCGACGCGCGCATTGCGCTCCAAGCCCGCTTCCTGAGCCATGAGTTTCGGGATACGCAAGGCCAAGCTGTTGCCCCACTTTTGCACTTGCGTTTGCACGCCGACCACCTCGTATCTACAAAGAAGATACAAGGTGGCGCTGGCGGTGTCAAGGCCATTGTGCGGCCGGAGACTTAGAGCGCCTAACAAAACCTTCTGAAACAAGTCATCCTGAGGTCACCGGCCCGAAGGATCTCCCGCATATGCAGAAGACTCCTCGCTTTCAGCTCAGAATGACAGGTTGAAAGGTGTCGGGGGGCGTTAGAGGCTCTTAGGCCTCGTCCTGGCGCAACAGGTTGGAGAGGCAACGCGACCCCGACGTCACGCTCCCCTTGACGATCTCGCCCGGGCCGACCAAACACTTCGAGCCGATCATCACGCCCGGCATGAGCATCGTGTGGATCCCGAGGGCGGTGTTTTCACCCACGAGCGCGCCCAGCGAGTGCAGGCCCGTGGGGACGCGCGCGCCCTTGACGACCGCCGAAATCGCTTTCCGGTCCACGCGCACGTTGGCCGTGATCGTGCCCGCGCCGGCCTTGGCGCCCGGGCAGAAGACCGAGTCGCCGAAGAAGCCGGAGTGCGTCGAAGCGCCCTCGCCGAAGGCGCTGCGCGTCACCTCGGCGCCCGCGCCGATGAGGACGTTTCGCTCCAGGACGGAATTGTCACGTACCAGCGAGCCCGTGCCAACGATCGAACCGGCGCCGAGGTAGCACGGCCCTTTCACGACGGCGTGCTCGAAGATTCTGACCTCGGGGCCGATGAACACCCGGCCCTTGACGATCGCGGAGTCGTCGATCTGGGCAGACGGGTCGATGGAGGGCTCGGGGACGAAGCGCTCCAGCATGAGCGGGACGGCCCTGAGTACGTCCCACGGGTGTTTGAGCGAGATCGTGCGGTGCTCGAACTTGACGAACCGCACCTCGTCGCGCGCCATGCAGCGCGAGAGCGCGTCCTCGAAGGCGTACTGGTGCGCCTCCACGGCACGGTAATCGTCCAAGAACCCCTTGGAGAGCAGGTAGATCCCCATCACGCGCTGATCGCTGGGCGCCTGCCCCTGGGCCGGCTTCTCAATGATGCGCGTGGCGCGGTCGCCGTCGTAGTCGAGCACCCCGTAGTGCTCGGGCTGGTCGGTGTGCTGCGCGCTCAGCACGACCGGCGCGCCGCTCGCCTCCGCCTTGTCGAGCAGGGCGGGCAAAAAATCCTCGGCGTCGAAGTGGTAGGGGTGCAGCAACACGAAGCGTTCGTCCAGCAGCGGCTCGGCGCACAGGAGCGCGTCGCCCATGCCGTTGGGCTGTTCCTGGACGGCGAACTTGAGCTCGAAGTTCAAGTCGGCCCCGGCCAGCGCGCGCTCGGCGGCGCGCTCGGGGCCCTGCACGATCACGGCGCCCTCGACGCCGGCGCGCGCCAGGCTCTCCAGCGTCCACTGCAGCAGGGGCTTGCCCATCAGGACGAACAGGCTCTTGTGAAAACCCTCGGCCAGGGGCCAGAAACGCGACGAGGCGCCGGCGGCCAGCAGCACGGCTTGCATGGGGGGAGTATAAACCTTCGTCGGTGGCGCTGCATGGTTGGGGGAGTTGTAGGGCAGGCTGAGCCTGCCCTACGCGCAGCGGCGATTCGATTTCGCGCAGGCGGGCCGCTACCATGCCCGCATGACCCGACTGCGTTATTTGACCGCCGGCGAGTCCCACGGGCGCGGGCTCGTCGGGATTCTGGAAGGCATGCCCGCTGGCGTGCCGCTGGACAAAGGCCGCATCGACGCCCAGCTCGCCCGGCGCCAGCAGGGCTACGGCCGCGGCGGGCGCCAGCTCATCGAGCGGGACGAGATCGACGTGCTGGCGGGCGTGCGCTTCGGCCGGACGCTCGGCAGCCCGATCGCCGCGGCCGTCTGGAACCGCGACTGGGCCAATTGGACCGAGCGCATGAGCGTCTGGGACGAGCCCGAGTCGGTCAAGGCCGTCACTGTCCCGCGTCCGGGCCACGCGGATCTGGCCGGCGCGCTCAAGTACCGCCACCGCGACATCCGCAACGTGCTCGAACGCGCCAGCGCGCGCGAGACCGCGATGCGCGTGGCGCTGGGCGCGATCGCGCGCCAGTTCCTGGAACACCTGGGGATCGCCATCGCCAGCCACGTCGTGCAGATCCACGAGGCCGTGAGCGCGTTCGACGCCTTGGACGTGGACGACCTGGCCGCCTGGAACGAGCAGGTCGACCAATCCCCCGTGCGCGCTGCCGACCCGGAGGCCGCGGAGGGCATGGTCGCGGCGATCAAACGGGCGATGCGGGACAAAAACACCGTGGGCGGCGCCTTCGAGCTCGTCGTGCGCGGGGTTCCCGTGGGGCTCGGGAGCCACGTGCAGTGGGACCGCAAGCTCGACGGGCGCATTGCACAAGCCATGATGAGCATCCAGGCCATGAAGGGCGTGGGCGTGGGGCTCGGGTTCGAGGTGGCGGGGCGCTGGGGCTCGCAGAGCCACGACCCCATCTACCACGACGCCGCGCGCGGTTTCTACCGCAAGTCGAGCGGCGCGGGCGGGATCGAGGGCGGCATGAGCACGGGCGAGCCCCTGCGCGTGCGCGTGGCCATGAAGCCGATCTCGACGCTCATGCGCCCGCTGGACTCGGTCGACCTGCACAGCAAGGAGCCCGTGCAGGCCCACATCGAGCGCTCCGACGTGTGCGCCGTGCCGGCCGCCTCGGTCATCGGCGAGGCCGTGCTCGCCCTCACGCTGGCCGACGCCCTGCTGGAAGCCTACGGCGGCGACGCGCTGGAACAGGTCCAGGCGCACCTGCGCTGGGCGCGCGAACACGCGCTCTGAAGGGGCGCGCGCTCACCCCTGCAGGTGATAGTCCGTCGTGTCCCCCCACGCCTTCTGCAGATACCCGATCTGGCCCCAGTGATAGGCCAGATGCAGGCTCGCGCCCATCATGAGCGCCTTGACCTTCCACGTCTGGCCCCAGGGCATCTCGCGCTTTTGGTCCAGCGCGTCGTCGGGGGTGTTTGCGATGACCTCGACGAGCTCCTTGCAGCTGGCCTCGAAGTCGGCGCACACGTGCTCCCAGGGCGTTGCTGGGTCGGGATCTGCGGGCGGATCGATCGGCTCGTCGCGGATCTTGGCCGCGAAGAAGCGGTTGGCCCAGCTCATGTGGTGCGCGATCTCGCGGGCTGAACTCGTCTCGGGGTGCGGTTTCCAGTCCGCCTTGTCCGCCGGCACGTGGCGCGCGGCGTCGTGGAACAGTTCGCCCGCCTTGCGGGCGCGCAGGCTCTCGCTTCTCTGGATGCTCATGCTCACTCCTTTTGAGTTTTCCCGCCATGATAGCAAGCCGCCCGCCGGCCCGACACACCGGGCGCTGCCGAGCTGCGTGGCACGCTCGCTTGTCCGGTCACGGACCGACGCCTACAATCCCGGTGGACGGGAAGGGAGTCCCATGGCATTTCAAGCGGTTGATTTCTACAGACTGGACGGGCTGCTGACCGAGGAACAGAAACTCACGCGCAAGACGGTGCGCGCCTTCGTGGACGAGTCGGTCATGCCGCTGGTGACGGAGGCGTTCGAGGCGGGCGAGTTCCCCAAGCAGCTCGTGCCCGCCATGGGCGAGCTGGGCTTGCTGGGCTCGACGCTTCAAGGCTACGACTGCCCCGGCATCGATTCGATCGCCTACGGCCTCATCATGCAGGAGCTCGAGCGGGCCGATTCCGGGATCCGCAGCTTCGCCTCGGTGCAGGGGGCGCTGGTCATGTACCCGATCCACGCCTTTGGTTCGGAGGAGCAAAAGCAGCGTTGGTTGCCCGAGCTGGCCGCGGGCCGCGCGGTGGGCTGCTTCGGGCTCACCGAGGCCGAACACGGCTCCGACCCCGGCGGCATGAAGACCACGGCCGTACGCGACGGCGCCGACTGGGTGCTCGACGGCGGCAAGGCCTGGATCACCAACGGCACGATGGCCGACGTGGCGGTGGTGTGGGCCAAGGCCGACGGGCACGTGCGCGGCTTCCTGGTCGAGCGCGGGACGCCGGGCTTCTCGGCTACGAAGATCGAGCACAAGGGATCGATGCGCGCCTCGGACACGGCCGAGCTCTCCTTCGCGGACTGCCGCGTGCCGAACGAGAACCTGCTGCCGGGCAGCGACGGGCTCAAATCGCCGTTGCAGTGCCTGAACCAGGCGCGCTACGGCATCGCCTGGGGCGTGCTGGGCGCGGCGCAGGCGTGCTACGACGAGGCCGTGAGCTACAGTCAGAATCGGGTGCAATTCGGCAAGCCGATCGGCTCGTTCCAGCTGGTGCAGGCCAAGCTGGCGCACATGCTCACCGAGCTCACCAAGGCGCAACTGCTTTGCTGGCGCCTGGGTCAGCTCAAGGACGCGGATCAGTTGCATCACACGCAGGTCTCGCTGGCCAAGCGCAACAACGCCGCCATGGCGCTGGAGTGCGCCCGGCTCACGCGCGACATCCTGGGCGCCAACGGCATCACGTTCGACTACGGGGCGCTGCGCCACCTGCTCAACCTGGAGACCGTCTACACCTACGAGGGCACGCACGACATCCACACGCTCGTGCTGGGCCAGGCCATCACCGGCATCGCCGCCTTTTCCTAGGAGGAACCGTGGGGTATCAGGAACAACTGCACAAGGACCTGTCGGCCGCCACCAAGGCCGGCGACAAGACGCGCCGCGACACGATTCGACTCCTGCTGACCGCGCTCACCAACGAGGAGGTGGCCCTCAACGTCGCCGAGCTGGACCAAGAGCAGTTCACCGCCGTGGTCCAGCGCGAGGCCAAGAAACGGCGCGAGTCGATTGAGGCCTATCGCGGGGCCGGCCGCGAGGAGCGCGCGGCGGGCGAGGAAGCCGAGCTGAAGGTGCTGGAGGGCTACCTGCCCGAGCAGCTGGGCGAGGACGAGATCGAGCGCGTCGTGCGCGAGGTGATCGATAAGCTGCCCGGGGAACCGGCCATGGGCCAAGTCATGGGGCAGGCCATGGGCCGGCTCAAGGGCAAGGCCGACGGTGCCACGGTGCGCAAGGTCGTCGAGCGCCTGGTGAACGGCTAAGGCGCGAGCAGCGAACGGACCGCTTCCACGAAGGACTCAGCGATCAGGTTCTCGACGCGGGCGCGCACCACGCCTTCGGTGTCGATCAGAACGGCGCCCTGCGTCGTTTGGAAGCCGTAGCGTTGGGCCACCTCAAGGCCGCCGCGCAGGAGCGGGGATGATGGCGGACATGGGGGGGCTTGCGCTTTGTCATATCGCTCCCGCGCGTTCGGTTATGTTCGAGACGAAAGGGGGGACGACGGCCGACGCGCTCGGGCAAATCCCGCCGCGGGCTTGCCGCATGTCTTTGGCGTGAGGGCGAGGGTGCGTGCGATGGTTTATCCTGTATAATAGGTGTAGAACGACGCTCGAAAGCAATTAGGCCCCACGGCCCTTTCTTCTAGCGAGATCCATCCCTCTCGCTGTCCTCTCACCCGGGCCGTGGGGCCTCTTCGTTCAAGTCTGCAAAAGCAAACCCCCACGCGCGCAAGCCGACGACGGACGCTGACGCGTTCGTTGCCGGCTTGAGTCATGGGGGAGCACACCTAGCATCCGTCCTCATTTCGGCGGCCCGGCCGTCCGCGATGCGGACCCGTGGCTTTGCGCCCCCACCTTGCGGTGGGTTTGCCCTGGTCGATGATGTGAGGAGTAGAATAGGGAAGAGCGCCCCCGTTGTCAAACGCGCTGCCCTCATCGCGGGAGGGATTCGACGAAGATCGCGATCAGGTAGGGCTTGTGCTCGTCGGTGCCCAACGGCGCCAACCGCCCTGCAACGGATCAGGTCGATGCTTGACCCAGATCATGGCGCGCGGGGCCTCCGGCCGACTCAGTGGGGAGGCCGTGCCCATCCCGCGGACATCGAGGAGGACCCGTGCCCGACCCACAAGCAGCGTTCCGCATGCCATCCGACATCGACCCGCAGTACGAACCCTGGCTGTGGCGCGTGGCCGCCGTCGACCTGCCGCCCTTCGAGGCGATCACGCCGGCCCAGGCCCGCGAACAGAACCGCCGCGTGAAGCGCTGGCTGCAGGACCCGCTGGAGCCCGTGGCGCGCGTCGAGGAGCACCGACTCCCCGGTCCCGCCGGGGAGATCCCGGTCCGCCTCTACGCGCCCGCCGGGGCCGGGCCGTTCGGCGCGCTGCTCTACTTCCACGGCGGCGGCTGGGTGGTGGGCGACCTGGACACCCACGACCACCTGTGCCGCGCGCTGGCCCGCCGCGCCGGCGGGATCGTGCTGGCGGTGGACTACCGCCGCGCGCCGGAACATCCCTTCCCGGCCGCGGTCGAGGACGCCTACGCCGCGGCGCGCTGGGCGCACGAGCACGGCGCGGCCGTGGGCATCGACCCTGAAAGAATCGCGTTGGCCGGCGACAGCGCCGGGGGCAACTTGAGCGCCGTCGTCTCGCTGCTGACGCGCGAGCGCGGCGGCCCGTCGCTGTGCCTGCAAATCCCGATCTACGGCGTGATGAACCTGGCCTCGTTCGAGACCCCGTCCTATCACGATTACGCACAAGGATACGACCTGGACCGCTCGCGCATGGCCTGGTATCGCGAGCGCTACCTGAGCGACCCGCAGGACGCCCACAGCCCGCTGGCCTCGCCGCTGCTGGCTGAGGATCTGAGTGCGCTGCCCCCGGCCTTTGTGGTCACGGCCGAGTGCGACGTCCTGCGCGACGAGGGCGAGGCCTACGCGCGCCGGCTGGAGGAAGCGGGCGTGCCCTGCACGCTCAAGCGCTATCCCGGCATGATGCACGGCTTCTTCGCCATGGCCAACGTGCTCGACCGCGCCCGCGAGGCGCTCGACGACGTCGGCACCGCGTTGCGTGCGGCTTGGCGTGTCACCTCATGAGCAAGATCAATTCCCCTTATGATTCGGATCATTGACCGCGTCCGGGAGATGCACCTCCATGAAGCAGCTAAGGGGATGGGGATTGTCTCGCCCCTTTCTTGGGATCCCCGCAGGAAAGGAGGCAACATGTGTAGGGGTCCTGAAAAATCTCTGTAAGGAGGATTTATGTCTCGCAAGAGTTTTTTGAGCCTCGCGCTGTTGGGACTGCTGGTGGGCGCGCTCGCGCTGCTGCCGGGCACGGTGACGGGCCAGAACGCCGGCGGCACCCTGCGGGTGGCGCTGGCCAGCGAACCGGGCACGCTGGACATGCCCATGACCACGGGCGTGGCGGCCAGCATCCCCGGACGTCACATCTTCGAGGGGCTGTTCGCCTTCGACGAGGACTACGCGCCGCAGCCGTTCCTGGCCGAGAGCTGGTCGCTGAGCGACGACGGCACGGTGGCCACCTTCGACCTGCGCCGGGGCGTCTTGTTCCACAACGGGGAGGAGATGACCGCCCCGGACGTGGTGGCCTCGCTCAACCGCTGGGGACAGTACGGCCTCACCAAGCAGGCGCTCTGGGACCTAGTAACCGAGCTGGCCATCGTGGACGACTACACGGTGCAGATGACGCTGAGCGAACCGTTCGCGCCGCTGACGACCTACCTGGCCAACATCTACGGCGGCCCGCGCATCATGCCGCAGTCGATCGCTGAGACCGCCACGGACCAGCCCATCGCGCCGGCGAACTACGTCGGCACGGGGCCCTACAGGTTCGTGGAGTGGCGCGCCGGCGACTACATCCTGCTGGAGCGCTTCGAGGACTACCAGAGTCCGGGCGGCGAGGCCAGCGGCTTCGCGGGCCAGCGGGTGGCTTACTTCGACCAACTCCAGTTCTTCATGGTGCCAGAGGACAACGCCCGGCTGGTCGGGATGCAAGCGAGCACCTACGACTACGCCACCAACATCCCCAACGACCTGCTGGTCAACGTCGAGGGCGACGCCAACATCACGCCGCTCATCATGGACCACCCGCCCATCTACCCCATCGGGCTGCTCAACAACAAGTCGGGCCTGACGGCCAATCAGACGTTCCGCCAGGCGCTGCTGGCCGCGCTTGACATGGATCCGATCATGGCCGCCGGCTATGGGGACGACACCTTCTGGTCCACCGACGGCAGCTACTTCGCACCCGGCATCCGATGGTACAGTGAGGTGGGCACCGAGGTCTACGACCAAAACGACCCCGACCGCGCCATGGAACTGGCGCAAGAGGCCGGTTACAACGGCGAGCCCGTGCGCCTGATCGTGGCCATCGACATGACCGCGCAATACAACCAGTCGCTCGTGGTCAAGGATCAGCTCGAGCAGGCCGGCTTCAACGTGGACCTGCAGGCCTACGACAAGGCCACCTTCTTCGACCGCCGCAACGACAAGGCCGACCCGCAGTGGGAGATGGCCTTCTCGTTCTACAGCACGACGCCGGATCCCTCGCTCGTGCTCATGCTGAACCCGGACTACGCCGGCTGGTGGGACACGCCGGAGATCCGCACGTTGCGGAACGAGCTGAACGCCATCACCGACTTCGACGCCCGCTACGCCAAGTGGGAAGAGATCATGGAGCTCTGGTACGACCAAGTGCCGGCCATCAAGTTCGGGGACGCCTTCCAGCTGCACCTGATGGCGTCCAAGGTCGGCGGGGGCTACGGGACCGAGGACCGGCTCGTCATGCTCTCGCCCTACTTCTGGAACTCGTGGTTCAAGTAACGCACGTCGAACGTGACCCGGTCCCCCGCCCACGCGGGCGGGGGACCGGCATTCCGCTTGGGGGGCATGTGCGGTGATTTCGTTCCTCGTGCGCCGGGGCATCGGCATGGTCGTGAGCACGCTGCTCGTGATCACGATTACCTTCGTCATCATGCAGATGGTGCCGGGCGATCCGGCCTCGGTGCTGCTGGGGCCCAACGCCACGCCCGAACAGATCGAGAACCTGCGCCGCACGTGGGGACTGGATCAGCCCATCTGGGTGCAGTTTGGGGCCTATCTGGCCAACCTGGTCCAGGGCAACCTGGGAGACTCGATCTACCACCAGCAGCCCGTGCTGACCATCATCGGCCAGCGCTCGGAGACCAGCGTGCTGCTGGGCTCGTTTGCGCTCTTGCTGGTGGTCGGCTTGGGCGTGCCCGCGGGCCTGATCTCGGCCATCCGGCCCAATAGCTGGGTGGACAACCTGCTCTTGCTGGTGGCGCTGGCCGGGGCATCGATCCCCAGCTTCTGGCTCGGCCTCATGCTCATGACGACGTTCGCCGGTCAGCTGCACTGGTTCCCGAGCTCGGGCTTTACTTCGGTGCTGAGCACGGGCGATTTGGGCAACCTGAAGAACCTCGTGCTGCCGGCGATCGCGCTGGGCTTCGTCAACGCCGCCCTGGTGGCGCGCACAGCGCGCTCCAGCATGCTGGACGTGTTGCACACGGACTACATCACCACGGCCCGCTCCAAGGGGCTCAGCTTCGGCTCGGTCATCCTCAAGCACGCGTTGCGCAACGCGGCCATCCCCATCACCACCGTGGTGTCGTTCACGTTCGCCTCGCTGGTGTCCAACGCGGTCGTGACCGAGAACGTGTTCACGCTGCCGGGGGTGGGCAGCCTGATCGTGCAGTCCGTGCTCAAGCGCGACTACCCCATCATCCAGGGGATCATGCTGATCGTGGCGCTGCTGTACGTCGTGATCAACTTCGTGACCGACTTGCTGTATGCGTTTCTGGACCCGCGCATCCGCTACAACTGAACCGGAGGGACGCATGCCCGAGGAACACAAGCAGGCCAAGGCGAAGGTCAAGCGCAGCCGCGGCTTCTGGGAGGACCTGTTCGGCGGGCTCTTGCGCCGCAAGCAGGTCGTGGCGGCGCTGGGCGTGCTGGGCGCGCTGGTGCTGATCACGATCCTTGCCCCCTGGCTCACGCCCTACGACCCCAACGGGCTCAATCTGGGGGATCGATTGCAGGGCCCCAACGCCGCGCACCCCTTCGGCACCGACAACTTCGGGCGCGACATCTTGAGCCGCACGCTGTTCGGGACGCGCATCACGTTGCTGTTGGGCCTGTCGATCGCGGCGTTTGCCGTGGTCTTCGGCGTGCCGCTGGGGACGATCTGCGGGTACTTCGACACCGTCGGGCTGATCGGCATGCGGGTCGTCGACGCGCTCATGGCCTTCCCGGCCATCGTGCTGGCGCTGGCCATGATGACCATCCTGGGCGAGCCGGGGCTGCTCAACGTCATCATCGCCGTGGGCGTCGTGTGGGCGCCCCGCATGGTGCGCGTCGTCTACAGCTCGACGCTCTCGCTGCGCGAGGTCACCTACGTCGAGGCCGCCCGCTCGATGGGGGCGCGCTCGACGCGCATCCTGCTGCGCCACATCGCGGTCAACCTGCTCTCGCCCGTGATCGTGCAGGCCACCTTCACCTTCGCCTTCTCGATCATGGAGGTGGCCGCGCTCAACTTCCTGGGCGTCGGCATCCCGCCGCACGTGGCCAGCTGGGGCGGCATGATGAACGAGGGGCGCACCTACCTGATCCGTGCGCCCTGGATCATCCTGTTCCCGGGGATCTTCCTGGCCTTCGCCGTGCTCAGCTTTAACCTGGTGGGCGACGCGCTGCGCGACCGGCTCGACCCCAGGCTGCGCAACGTGACCTAAGCACAATCGCCAGTGGCCTCGGGCAGGCACGAGGGCCTGCCCCTACACACGGGTTGGGTCCTTGCCTGAGAGGCTGCTAGAACATCCCCTGTAGCGCGTCCTTCAAGGCGTCCAGGTTGGGCTGCACGCGGATGCCGTCGCCCACCGACTGCTTGGCCGAGCGGATGTCCTTGAGCCCGTTGCCGGTGGCCACGACCACGATTCGCTCGTCTCGGTCGACCAGCCCCTGCTCGACCGCCTTGACCAGGCCGGCGTAGCTGGCCGCGCCGGCGGGTTCGGCGAACACGCCGCTGCCGCGCGCCAGCGCGGGGATGGCGCTCAGGATCTCCTCGTCGCTCACCGTGACGTAGGCGCCGCCGGTCTCGGTCACGGCGCGCATGGCCTTGATGCGGTCGCGCGGCAGGCCGGCCGAAATGCTGTCCGCGACCGTGTGCGCCTCGATCGGCGTCATGTCGGAGGGATCGGTTCCGTCCTTCCAGGCGCGATACAGGGCCGCCGACCCTTGCGCCTGCACGCCCACGAGCTTCGGCATGGAATCGATCCAGCCCAGCGCGTGCAGGTCCTTGAGCCCCTTGTGCAGCCCGCCGATGATGCAGCCGTCGCCCACCGAGACGAAGATCCGGTCGGGCGCCTGCCAGCCGAGCTGCTCGCAGATCTCCAGGCTGCAGGTCTTTTTGCCCTCGGTCATGTAGGGGTTGTAACCCGTGTTGCGGTTGTACCAGCCGTATTCCTCTTCGGCCTGCAGGCAGAGGTCGAAGGCGTCGTCGTATGTGCCCTCGACCAGCAGCACGGTCGAGCCGAACACGAGCAGTTGGGCGATCTTGGCCTCGGGTGCGCTCTCGGGTACGAAGATGACGTTGCGCTGCTGCATGCTGGCGCA
The DNA here is from genome assembly GCA_964572855.1 of uncultured Thermotogae bacterium. GTDB lineage: Bacteria > Bipolaricaulota > Bipolaricaulia > RBG-16-55-9 > JAJCYT01 > CAZNGF01. The sequence goes on from CAZNGF010000020.1 coordinate 25,076, forward strand.
CAGCCCGGCGAGCGCGGCCGCGGCGTTGCCCGTGCTGGCGGTCGTGACCACGGGCGCGTTCCGTTCGCGGGCCTTGACCACGGCCAGCGCGCTGGCGCGGTCCTTGAACGAAGCCGTGGGCTGGCGCCCGTCGTCCTTGACCCAGACGTGCTTCAAGCCCAGGTTCTGAGCCAGCCGCGGGGCTTCGTAAAGCGGCGTCCAGCCCACCCGCAGCGGCGGGACGGGCGCGTCGGGCGCCACGGGCAGCAGTGGCTTGTAGCGCCAGATGCTCGTGTCCTGGCTGTGGGCCAACTCGGATTTGGAGAAGCCGCAAGCGATGCGTTCGTAGTCGTATTGCACATCGAGTATCCCATCATTCCCGTGGTCGGGGCAGACGTAGTCGACCTCGTCGGGGGCGTAGGTCTGACCGCACAGGACGCACTGCAAGCTTCTGACGTGTTCCATCGGTCCCTCCTCGAGGCGAACGGGGCAGGCACGGGGGCCTGCCCCTACACGTTATATGAGCAAAGAATGTAGGGACCGCTGTGCGGGCCCTACTTTGTTCTCGTTATCCGTGCACGATGCGCGTGCCGGTCTCGCCGTCGAGCGCCCGTTTCAGGTTGGCCGGGTCGGTAATGAGCGCTTGCGCCCCCCCCGCCTCCAGGAACTTCAAACAGGCTTCGACCTTGGGCTTCATGCTGCCGGGGGCGAAGTGGCCTTCGTCTAGGTAGCGCCTGGCTTCGGCCGAGGTCATGCGAGGAATCGCCTTCTGATCGGGCTTGCCGAAGTGGAGCATGACCTGCTCGACCGCGGTCGAGATCAAGAACAGGTCGGCGTGCAGCCGCGTGGCTAGCAGGCTGCTGGCCAGGTCCTTGTCGATGACCGCGGCCACGCCCTCCAACTTGCCCTGCGCGTTGCGGATCACCGGGATGCCGCCGCCGCCGACCGCGATCACGATCCAGCCCGTGCGCACGCCGTTGCGGATGGCGTCCTCCTCGATGATCTCGATGGGCTCCGGTGACGGCACGACCCGGCGCCAGCCGCGCCCCGAGTCCTCGACCACGGTCCAGCCCTCGTCGGCGAAGCGCTTGCCTTCGGCCTCGTCCAGGAAGCTCCCGATGGGCTTGCTCGGGTTCTGGTAGGCCGGGTCGTTCTGGTCCACCAGCGTCTGGGTGATCACGGTGTAGGCGCGCCGGTTGATGCCGCGGGCCAGCATCTCGTTGTCGAGCGCCTGCTGGAGCATGTAGCCGATCGCCCCTTGCGTGTCGGCGCCGATCACGTCCATCGGGGTGGTGTGCACCTCGCCGGCGGCCAGCTCGTTGCGCCGCAGGATGAAGCCCACCTGCGGGCCGTTGCCGTGCGTGACCACCACGTCCCAGCCCGCCTGGATCATGTCGATGATGTGCTTGCACGTGCTCTCGACGGCTTCGATCTGGTACTTGACCTCGCTGTGCTGTTTGTCCTTGATGAGCGAGTTTCCGCCGATGGCCATCACGGCCAGCTTGCGGTTGGTCTGCTGCATGGCGCCTCCCTTGGCTACATGGTCAGGGCCATGACGGCCTTCTGTGCGTGCAGGCGGTTCTCGGCCTGGTCGAACACGACCGAGTGCGGCCCGTCGATCACCCCGTCGGTGACCTCGATGTTGCGGTCGGCCGGCAGCGGGTGCATGTAGATGGCGTCCTCGCGGGCCATGCCCATGCGGCGCTCGTCGGCGATCCAGTCCTTGTACTTGTCGGCGATCCGAGCGCTTTCCTCGGCGTCGGTCGTGGTCAGCATCGCGCCCCAGCTCTTGGCGTAGAACACGTCGGTGTCGGTCACGCCGGCGTCGAAGTCGTCCATGAGCTCGAAGCTGCCCTTGTGCTTGGCCGCGTTCTGCTTGGCTTGGTCAATGATCTCGGGCATGAGCTTGAACTCGGGCGGGTGCACCAGCCGCACGTTCATGCCGTAGCGGGTCATGAGCAGGATCAGGCTCTGCGGCACGCTCAGGGGTTTCTGGTAGCTCGATGCGTAGGCCCAGCTCACCGTGATGGTCTTGCCGCGCGGGTCGCCCTTCTTCTCCTTGATGGTCATGAGGTCGGCCAGGATCTGGAACGGGTGGTAGACCTCGCACTGCATGTTGAGCACGGGCGTGCGCGAGGCCTCGGCCACCCAGCGGATGTACTGGTTGCCGTGGCCCCAGTCCACCTGGCGGATGGCGATGCCGTCGTTGTAGCGGCCCAGGATCTCGCCGATCTCCTTGGCGGTGTCGCCGTGGGCCACCTGGGTGGTGCGGCTGTCGATGAACTGTGCGTGGCCGCCGAGCTGGGCCATGCCGGCCTCGAACGAGGCACGCGTGCGCGTGCTGGAGAAGAAGAACAGCATGGCCAGCACCTTGTCGCGCAGGTAGGCGTGCGACTCGCCCAGCGCGCGCTTGCGCTTGAGCTCGAAGGCCACGTCCATCACGGTCTCGATCTCTTCTTTCGTCCACTCCTGGGTCGTGATCATGTCACGACCGTGCAGATGGGTTTGCATCGACCGAATCCCTCCTATTCGATTGCGCCCAGGACGAGCGACAAGAGCGACATGCGCATGACCACGCCGTTGAAGGCTTCCACCCAGTAGCGCGCGTGGCGCGTGGCGTCGACGTCCGGGGGCAGCTCGTCCATGCGCGGGAGCGAGTGTAACACAATCGCGTCGGACTTGCCCTTGTCCCGCAGCAGCTCGCGCGTGACCTTGTACTTCTTGGGCGTGAGACCCTTATCTGAACTCACTTCCTCGCGCGCCTTGGTGTAGTCGGGCTGGACCACGGGCTCCATGTAGATGACGTCGGCCTCCTTGATGACCGACTCGACGTCCTTGGCCTCGCGGTAGCGCACGTTGCGCTGGTCGATCTCGGCCTTGAACTCCTCCGTGAGCGACATCTCCGGCGGCGAGACCACGATGGCCTCGGTGTCGAACTGGGAGAGCGCGTACAGGATCGAGTGCATGGTGCGCATGCGCATGTCGCCCACGCACAGGAACTTGAGCCCGTCCAGCGTGCCCTTCTCGCTCCAAATCGTGTAGAGGTCGGTCAGGACCTGGGTGGGGTGCTCGCCCCAGCCGTCGCCGCAGTTGATCACCGGGACCGAGGCCCACTTGGCCGCCTCGTGCGGGGCTCCCTGCTGGAAGTGGCGCATCGCGATCACGTCGCCGTAGTACTCCAGCATGTTGACCGTGTCCTTGATGGACTCCTGGTAGAAGTCGCCGGCCCGGGTCATCTTGGCGTCGGAGAAGCCCAGCACGTGTCCGCCCAGCCGGTGCATGGCCGCCTCGGTCGCCAGGCGCGTGCGCGTGCTGGGCTGGTAGAAGGCCGTCAGCAGCGTCTTGTGCTTGAGCAAATCGGTGTTCTGGCGGTTGCGCGCAAACGGCTCCAGCTCCTTGGCCACCTTGAACACGTGGAAGTACTCGTGACGTTCGAAGTCCTTGAGCGACAGGATGTCCCGTCCCTGAAAGCTGCGCATGTGAACTCCCTTCGGATGAGAAACGTGGTTTGGTTTTGTCGCAGTGCCCCCATGGTATGCCGCCCGTCGCGCGCGCGGAATGATCTCCGTCATAGGCGGGCCCAGCATGCGTCATGTCGGGATGCCGGCCGCGGCGAGCCGGCGCGTTTGCGTCGGCAGGGGCGAACTGCTACACTTCCGGCCCGATTCCCCGAGAGGCCGCAGGCTGGAGTTCGGAACCGACGCCGCGCCCCTCACGCAACCGCCGGCGTCCGGGTTTCAGCTTGTCGTCTCGGAGCGTATTCCAAAGGAGTGCCACATGGTCCAGACGTTCTCCCCCTCCCAGACGCAAGCCATGCGCCGGGCCGCGGCCCGGCACGAGTCCGACATGGTCCGGTTCCTGCGCGAGCTGATCGCGATCCCGAGCGAGAGCGGCCAGGAGCGCGCCGTGGTCCAGCGCATCGCCGGCGAGATGGAATCCGTGGGCTTCGACGAGGTAAACATCGACCCCATGGGCAACTTGCTGGGACGCATCGGCCACGGCAAACGGGTCGTGGCCATCGACACGCACGTCGACACCGTGGGCGTGGGCAACCTGAGCGAGTGGACGCGCGACCCCTACGGGGCCGTGCTCGAGGACGGGATCATCTACGGGCGCGGCGCCTCCGACCAAAAGGGCCCGATGGCCAGCATGGTCTACGCCGGCAAGATGATCAAGGCGCTCGGCCTCGAGGACGACTACACGCTCTACATCGTGGCCACGGTGCAGGAGGAGGACTGCGACGGGCTCTGTTGGCAGTACATCGTCAACGAGGACGGCATCCGGCCCGACGTGGTCGTGATCACCGAGCCCACCAACCTGAACGTCTACCGCGGCCACCGCGGGCGCATCGAGATCGAGGTCAGCACCAAGGGCAAGTCGTGCCACGCCAGCGCCCCGGAGCGGGGCGTGAACGCGGTTTGCAACATGATGCCGGTCGTCCAGGAGATCGTGCAGCTCAACGAGCGGCTCAAGGACGACCCCTTCCTGGGCAAGGGCACGGTCGCCGTGACCCACATCGGCTGCGACACGCCCAGCCTCAACGCCGTGCCCTCGCACTGCTCGATTTACCTGGACCGGCGCCTCACCGTCGGCGAGGATCGCGACCTGGCCGTGCGCGAGGTCGAGGACGCGGTGCAACGCGCCGGCATCGAGGCCAGCGTTACCGTGCCGCGCTACAACAAGCCCGGCTACACGGGACTGGTCTACGAGACCGAGAAGTACTTCCCCTCCTGGGTGGTCGCGGAGGAACACCCCGCCGTGCAGACGGCGGTCGGGACCTACCGCGAGCTGTTCGATTCGGCGCCGCACGTGGGCCGCTGGGTGTTCAGCACCAACGCGGTCTCGATTACGGGCATGTACGGCATCCCGAGCGTGGGCTTTGGCCCCGGCGACGAGATTTACGCCCACACGGTCGACGAGCAGATGCCCGTGGACCAACTGGTCAAGGCCGCGGCCTTCTACGCCGCCTTCCCCAAGCAGTTCGTGCGCAACGGGGGATAACCAATTGTCGGGGCGCACGGCCGTGCGCCCCTTCACAAAGACGATTGCCCGCGCACGCACAGCCCCCTACCCCAGCGCCTCCAGGCGCCAGATGAGCACGTAGTCGCTGCGCTCGCCGGCGTAGGAGACGCCCACCACGTAGGCGCCATTGGGGGCGAGCTTGAGCTCGAAGATCGACTCGCCCAGCCCCGTGAGCGTGCGCACGACCCGGCCGTCGGGCACGCTCACGATCTTGAGCCCGGCCTCGGCGCGCGCGTGATAGAACTCGCCCACGACGAGGTAGCGGCTGTCGGCCGTGAAGCGCAACGTGTACGTTCCGCGCTCCTCGGGCGGTGCGCTGCGCAGGGTTGCCGGGAAGAAGTTGATCCCGACGTCGGTCATGTCCCAGAGCGCGATGTCGCTGCCCAGGCCCGCGGTGGCCAACCAGCGGCCGTCGGGCGAGAAGGCCACCGCGCTGCCGAGCGTTTCCGTGAGCCGTTTGAACGGGGCGAGCTCCCCGTCGGGCCCCACGCGCCAGAGCTTGGCGCCCTCGTTGCTGGTCGAGGCCAGCCAGCGCCCGTCGGGCGAGAAGTCGAGCTCGACCACGGTTTTGCCCAGGATGTGGCGGTTTTCGACCGCGCGGCCCATCAGCCGTCCGCTGGGCCAGGCCCAGAGCGAGATCCGCCCGGCCTCGTCGCCGGCGGCCAGCCAGCGCCCGTCGGGCGAGAACGCCAGCGTGTAGACCCCGGCGCCGGCGGCTAGTTCCTTGCCGAGTTGCCAGTCCCCGGCGCGCCAGAGCCGGACCCCGGCCTCGCCGCCGCTGGCCAGCCAGTGGCCATCGGGCGAGAACGCCAGGCTGTAGGCGCGGTCGTCCAGCAGCGAGCTCGTGACCATGCCGTCCTCGCTGAACAGGAGCGTGTCGTTGTAGGGGCTGCCCACGGCGATCAGGCGGCTGTCGGGCGAGACCGCCAGCGCGCGCAGCTCGGCCGCCGCCGAGCCAACATGGGCCAGGCAGAAATGGCCCGTGGGGGCCTCCGCGCACTCGGGCGGTTGGGCCAGCGCCGCGGGCGCAATCCAGAGTGAGGCCAGCGCGAGCGCCGTCCAGAGCGCGGTCCGGCGGCAAGCCTTGGGTCGGATCAAACCGGCCTCCTTTCAGCCCCTCGTCACTCGAGCGCGAGCACGACGCCGACCGGGTTGCGCAGCCCCTCGCCCAGCGCGCGCACGCGGAAGCCGTTGAGCGTTGCGCTGTAGAGCCGGCCGCTGGCGGCGTCCGCCCAGTAGAGCGTCTGGCGAGCCGCGTCCAGCTCCAGCCCCGCCGGCGCCGACAGCCCCGTGAACAGCGTGCGCACCCGCGAGCCGTCCAGGTCCGCCCGTCGGATGCGTCCTCCCTGTGCCTCGCTCCAGTAGAGCGCGTCGCCCGCGGGGTCCAGTGCCAGGCCGCTGGGACCTTTGAGCCCGCCGAGCAGGGTTTCGACGTGCGAGCCGTTCAGGTCCGCCCGCTGCAGTTGGCCCGCCAGCGCGGTCCAGTAGAGGTCTCCGGTTCCCGTGTCGAGCCGCAGGCTCGACGGCCCCTGCAGGCCGCTCACCACGGTTTCGACGCGCTTTCCGTTCAGGTCGGCACGCCGGATCTGCGTGGGTTCGGCCCAGTAAACCTTGCCGCCCCCGACGTCCAGCGCCAGCGCGAAGATCGGGCCGGGCGTGGACCAGAGCGTCTCAACCCCCGTGCCGTCCAGGTTGGCCCGGCGCAGGCGGCCGGCCTCGTCGCTCCAGTAGACCTTGCCCAGCGCGGGGGCCAGCGCCACGCCCAGCGGGTGGTCCAGGTCGCGTAGCACGGTCTGCAAGCCCGTGCCGTCCAGGTTGGCCCGGCGCAGCGCGCCGCCGTCGCGTTCGGCCCAGTAGACCTTTCCGTGCGGGTCGAACGCGACCGAGAACTGCGGCTGCAGCACGAACAGCGCCAGCGCCGCCAGCGCCAGCACCCCGCCCAGCCAGCGCGGGCGCGGGGGGGGCGCGGACGCGGGCGCGCCACGGACCAGGCGCCGCACGCGCCCCAGCAGCGGCCCGTGCCCGTCGGCGGCCGCCGCCAGGCGCGGCCCGCCCGGCCCGCGCAGCGTCTCCAGCCGGGTGAGCGCCCGCACGTAGGTGCGCACGTCGCCGCAGACCCGCACGGCGCGGTCGTCGCAGCAGTGTTCGCGCTCCCGGCGGGCTTGGGCCGAGACCCACCACACCGCCGGGTGGTAGAACAGCAAGACCTCGAACGCCGACTGCACCAGGTTGACCCAGACGTCGTGGCGGCGGATGTGGGCCAGCTCATGGGCCAGCACGGCCTCGAGCTGGTCCGGCGTCAAGCCCGCCAGCGCGCTGGTCGGGACCAGGACGACGGGGCGCAGCCAGCCCACGACGGTGGGCACCCATACGGCGCGCGATTCGAACGCGGCCACCGCGCGCTTCAACCCCAGCGCGGCCGACAGGCGCGCCAGCGTCGCCTGCCAGTCCGGCGGCAGGGGCGTGCGCTCGCCGCGCAGCCGGTGCACGGCCAGCATGCCGCCGGTGAGCCGCAACGAAAGCGTCAGGACGCCAAACAGCCAAGAGAGCACGATCCAATGGATCTGCCCCTTCATCCAAGTCTTGAACCCGCGTAGGGCCGCGACGAACGCGAGCCGGTCGGGGGCCGCGGCCGGGGGGGCCTCCCGTAGGCGGGTCGGCACCGACACCACGGGCATGGGTTGCAGGCGTCCGCGGTCGACGGTCGTCTCGGGTACCAGGCGCGCCGTGCCGGGCGGCGAAACCGCCTCGACCGAGACGGGGGCGAGCCGGATCGGCTCGGGCTGCAGCGTGTGATAGGCGGACCAGCCGGTCACGACGACCGCTACGACCATGGCCGCCAGCGTCCCGAGCGCGACCGCGTAGCGCGGGTTGGGGGCGTGCTGCGGCAGCAGCCCCAGCACGCCCTTGCAGAGGAGCGCAAGCAGCACCCCCTGCCAGAGAAAGTGCAACAGCGCCCAGCCGAGCGCCTGGACCAGGGGGAGGTTGGACAGGGAAAGCACGCTTGATCAGCCTCCGCGTTCGATGTCGTCCAGCAGGCGGCGGATCTCCTCGAGCTCCTGCGACGAGGCGCGCTTGGCCGAGAGGGCGTGCAGGACGAGCTTGCTGGCCGAGCCCCCGAAGGCGCGCTCGATCAGGTCGTTGACCAGGTGGCGCTGGGTTTGCGTCTGAGGGTTGGCCGGCTCGTAGACGTGCGGGCGGCTCGAACTGTCCCGGCACAGCAACCCCTTCTGGTGCATGATCTGCATGAGCTTGAGCGTCGTGGTGTAGCTCGTACCTCTGGGCTCGCCCACCACCTCGTGGACCTCGCGCACCGTGCTGGGCCCCCGCTCCCAAATGACGCGCAAAATGCCCAGTTCGGCCGTCGTGGGTTTGACTCGCTCCCGGTTGGCCATGGGAAGGTCCTCCTTGAGGGAACACACATACGAACCCGTTCGTATGAGGGAATCATAGTCCAAGGTCGCGGTCGGTGTCAAGGGGGCGCTTGCGGGGGCGCGACCTCCCGCTTACTGTCTTAAGATCGGTCGATGGAACCGTCGCGGGCGCACGCCCGACGCGTCGACGCCCGCTGACACAAGGAGGTGGCCGTGAAGCGAGACGACACCCTGGCCCTGGTGCGGGAATACACCAGCAACGAGAACCTGGTCAAGCACATGCTGGCCGTCGAGGCGGCCATGCGGGCTTATGCGCGCCGCTTCGGCGAGGACGAGGAACGGTGGGGCAACGTCGGGCTCGTGCACGACTTCGACTACGAGCGCTGGCCCAACCCCGAGCGCGTGCCCGACGAGGGGCACCCGTCCAGCGGCGTGGCCATCCTGCGCGAGCGCGGCTGGGACGAGCAAGCCTGCCGCGCGATCCTCGGGCACGGCGACTACACCGGCGTCCCGCGCGACACGCTGCTGGCCAGGGCGCTCTACGCCGTGGACGAGCTCACGGGCCTGGTGGTGGCCACGGCGCTGGTGCGGCCCAACAAGTCGCTGGCCGAGGTCGACGTTGGCACCGTGAAGAGGAAGTGGAAGGACAAGTCGTTTGCCAAGGGCGTCAACCGCGAGGACATCGAGCGCGGCGCGGCCGAGCTGGGCGTGCCACTCGACGAGCACATCGGGGTCGTGATCGCCGCCATGCAGGGCGTCTCGGACGAATTGGGGCTCTAGTGGGCCCCCACACGCGCGCGGTCCACGCCGGCGAGTGGCCCGACCCGCTCACGGGCGCGGTGGCCCCGCCGCTGTATCAAGCCTCGACCTACGCCTACGCGAGCGCGGCCGAGGGCGCGGTGCGCTTCGACGAGCAAACGTCCCCGCCGTACCGCGGCGCGGGCTACGTCTACGCGCGCTGGGACAACCCTACGGTGCGCGCGCTGGAGCTCAAGCTGGCCGCGCTCGAGGAGGGCGCGCGCGCGCTGGCGGCCGCCACCGGCATGGCCGCGGTCTCGACCGCGCTACTGACCCTGCTGCGCGGCGGCGACCACGTCGTGGCCCAGCGTCAGCTCTACTCCGGCACGCACCACCTGTTCGCCGAACGCCTGCCTGCCTGGGGCATCGAGACGACCTTCGTCGAAGGGAGCGACCCGGCCAGCTTTTCGGCCGCGCTCCGTCCCGAAACCAAGCTCGTCTACGTCGAGACCCCGAGCAACCCGCGCCTGGGGATCACGGACCTGGAAGCCGTGTCGCAGATCGCGCGCCGGGGCGGGGCGGTCACGGTCTGCGACAACACCTTCGCCACGCCCGTCAACCAGCGCCCGCTTTCACTGGGAATCGACCTGGTCGTCCACTCCATGACCAAGTTCCTGTGCGGCCACGGCGACGCCATGGGCGGCGCGATCGTGGGGTCGGAGGCGTTGCTGGCGCGTTGTGTTCCCGCCCTGCGCGATCTGGGCGGGAGCCTGAGCCCGTTCAACGCCTGGCTCATCACGCGCGCGCTGCACACGCTCCCCCTGCGGGTCGAGCGCCACAACGCCAACGCGCTGGCGCTGGCCGCGTATCTAAGCGGGCACGAGCGCATCGAGTGCACCCATTACCCCGGCCTGGCAACCCACCCCGGCCACGAAACCGCCAGGCGCCAGATGCCGGGCGGCTTCGGCGGGGTGCTCTCCTTCGAGGTGCGGGGCGGGCTAGGGGCCGGGCGTGCCGTCGTGGACGCGCTCGAACTGGCCACGCAGGCCGTGAGCTTAGGCGACACGCGCACGCTGGTATGCCACCCGGCCTCGACCACGCACCGCTCGATCCCGCCCGCGGCGCGCGCGAGCCAGGGCATCGGCGCGGGGCTCATCCGCGTCTCGGTCGGCCTGGAGGACGTTGAGGACCTGATCGCCGACTTCGCGCAGGCGCTGGAGGCCCGGCCGTGAGCGTCCCCCCCGTCCAGCTTTATCTGGGCGAGTCCCTGCTGCGGGAGCGCGCGTTTCAAGGGGCGATCCAGCGCCTGCGCGCCCAGCCCGACCTGGGCGCGCACGTGCTCGAGGCCGGCGTGGCCACGCCCGCGGGGCTGCAGGAGATCCTGTTCGCCCCCTCGCTGTTCGAACCCGGCTGCTGGGTGTTGCTGCGCCGCGCCGACGAGCTGAACGAGCCCAAGGCATTGGTGGCGCTCTTGGAGCGCGGCCTGCCCGAGCGCACCTACCTGCTGCTGGAGGCCGACAAGCTCGACAAGCGCGGCGCGCTCTACAAGTGGATCAAATCAAACGGCAAGGTCCACGAGTTCGAGCCGCTCAAGCGCCACACGCTGCCGGGCCAGCTCAAGCGCCTGCTAGAGGAGCGCGGCGTGCGCCTGGAGCGCGAGGCGTTCCAGTACCTGGCCAGCGCCGTGCCCCAGGACCTGCGCGCGGTTGCCGGCGAGGTGGACAAGCTGGCGCTCTACGGCGGCGACCGACCGCTCAGTCTGGCGGACGTGCAGGGCCTGAGCTTCGGCGGGCAGCAGGCCAACGTGTTCGCCTTTCTGGACGCCTGCGGCGCGCGCGCGCGCGAGGCGCTGCCCCTGCTGCAGCGCCTGCTGGACTCGGGCGAGGAGGCCAGCAAGCTCTTCTACATGCTGGCCAACCACGTGCGGGGCCTGCTGTCGATGCGCGCGCTCTTGGATGAGGGGCTGCCCCAGGGCCAGATCGCCCCGCGCGTCGGCCTGGCTCCTTGGATGGTCAAGCGCCGCCTGTCGCAGGCCCAACGCTGGAGCCAGACCGAGCTGATCGCAGCCCTCAAGCTGCTCCATCAGGAGGACGTGCGTTTCAAGCGCGGCGAACGCGACCCCGACGCCGCCCTGCTCGCGCTCGTGATCCGTTGGACGGGAGTGGCTGAGG
>CAZNGF010000021.1:0-36350 GCA_964572855.1 uncultured Thermotogae bacterium
ACCGACACGAACACCCTCTACGTCATCGGCTCGGATGAGGCCGGCGTCGGGGCGCGGTTCTCGCTCTTCCGGGTCGACGCGACGACCGGCGTCGCGACCGAGCTCCAGGAGCTGGTGCTCAACGGCGAGCCGTTCACGTCGACGCAGGGCCCCCTGTTCGGCCTGGCGCAGGACCCGCTCAACCCGACCAACTTCTACACCACCGAGCACATCAACGTCGGGGGCGGCGAGCAGTTCAACTCGTTCCTGATGCGGATCGAGGTGGCCTCCGGCACGTTCGAGTTCGCGGCCGGCAACAGCCAGGACGCCAGCGAGCTCAGCATGCGGATCGACCCCGTCGTTGCCGTTGTCCGCGACCGTGGACTCAGTCAGCCGGGCTCGGGCATCGCTGTAGAGTCCCAGGCCGTTTAGGGCATGGCCTTCCAAGCGAACGCGCACGAGTGTCAACCCACCCCAAGCCCAGACCCCGTCACGCGTGCTGCCGCGCAAGCTGAGGTCCTGAACCCGGACCCCGTCTATGCCTGCGGGCACCGCCATGCCGAGCGCGCCTTCCACGCGCAGCACGGTGTCGTCCGCGCCGGCCCCCTTGAGCGTGAGTGGCTTCCATAGCGTGAGCCCGGCGGGGTGCGCGCCGGCGGCCACTTCGACCGTCCCGCCGGGCGCCACGGCGTCCACCGCGGTTTGCACGTCCGCGTAGTCCTCGGGCACGCGCACGAGCTCGCGTTCGGTCTCCGCCTCGCGGGGCGTGCGCACGCCGGCGGGCGCGTGACCACACAGGTCGGTCCCGTTGCCCGCAAACGTGTTACCCTCCCCCTCGAAGCGCACGTCGGCCGCGAACGCGACCAGGGCACAGCCCGCGTTGTCCTCGAAACGACTCTGCCCTATCCGCACGCGCGCTGCCGCGATCGTTCTGAGGCCGTACGCGTTGCGCGCGACCAACACGTCGTCCAGGGTTAGTTCCGCGCCGTCCTCGGCTCGCACGCCGCCGCCGCCGTGGTCGGCCACGGCGGCCCGGGACAGCGTCGCGCGCGCGCCGGCACCGACGAGGACGCCGGCCGCGCACGCCTGCACGCGGCTACCGGCGCACGCCTCCGACGAACCGACGGGACCTGCCACGGTCAGGGCCGCAAGCGTGACCTCGATTCCGTTACCGCCGACGCGCACGGTCGGCGTGCCGGCTTCGCGCCCCCGCAGGATCGTGCGATCGCGCCCCTCGCCCCTGAGAATGACGGCGCGCTCCAGGCGGAAGGCCCCTTCATAGGTTCCGGCTCCCAAACGCACGACTTGGCCGGCGCTCGCCGCGTCGAGTGCCGGCTGCAGCTCAGAGAATGGGCACTCATGCTGACAGACGTCGATCGTGCCGGCGGACGAGGGCGACCCGGAACGCGTGCCCGTGGCCCCGCCGCACCCGGCCAGCAGGGCGCAGCACAGGCAGAGGAGGGACAACGCCGCGCGCTGCGGAGGGAGCGACCGGCACCGAAAACCCATGCCGTGAGTGTAACCAGCGTGGCCCGGCCTGCCAATCGGCGCCGCGCTAAGGCCGCGCCACGGGTTCCGGGGCGGCCCGGCGAAACGGTTGCGCCTGCCGGTAGGTAAGCACCCGCCAGAGCCACTCGGCCGGGCCGAAGCGGAAGCGCGCGAGCCACCAGGGTGAGAGCGCCAACTGAATCGCCCAGATCGCGATGACGATCAGGAGCTGCTGCCAGCGTTCCACGCGCCCGAACCAGCCCAGGCCGTGCCCGTAGAAGAGCGTGGTACAGATGAGCGTCTGCAGCAAATAGTTGGTGAGCGCCATGCGTCCGATCGCCGCCAGCCGCTTGAGCGCAGGGGCGCTGCGTGCGCGGCACAGGGCCATCACGGCGCCGACGTAAGCCAGCGCGACGCACAGGCTGCCCCAGTAGTTGTACTGGGCCGTGAAGAAGAAACCCTGGACGAATTCCCACCCGTGCGCGAACTGCTGGACCATGCCCGCCGCGATTAGCGGGAGCCCCAGCAGCAGCCCCAGGCCGAACAGAAGTGCATAAGCACGACCGGATCGCCGTCCGCTCAGGAAACCGAGCTTGAACAACGCCATCCCGATCAGCATCAGGCCGCTCACCCGCCACAGGCCCCAGGCGGCAAAGCCGGTCGTGTGCGCCTCGACGGACGCCGGCACGCGCTGGCTCATCTGGGCGAGCCAGCCGCCGCGGTAGGCGTCGAGCTCGGCCCGCACCTCTTGCGCAGAGGGCGACCAGTCCGCCGAGAGCGCGGCCAGATCCTGCGGCGGCAGCGCGCTCAACGACGCGCCACCGAGTGCCAGCAGTCCCGACGGGATCGCAAAGGCCAGCAATCCGACGACCAAAAGCGTCTTGGGCGCTCGGCGGCGCAGCGGGAAAACGAGCATGCCGCACAAGGCGTACCAAAACAGGATGTCGCCGTACCAAAGCAGGTAGGCGTGCGCCGCGCCCAACAGCAGCAACACGGCCATGCGCCGGTAGTGCAGCCCGACCGGGCGGACGCCGCCGGATGCGGCGCGCTCGGTCATGAGCACGATTCCAGCGCCGAACAGCATCGCAAACAGCGACATGAACTTCTGGTCCGCGAACAGGTGGCCCAGCGCCCAGACCCAGAGGTTGGCACCCGTGAGGTCGCCGTAGGCGGTGGGGTTCATGTAGGCGTCCCTGATCATCGCAAACGACTGCACGTTCATGATCAGGATGCCCAGGATTGCAAACCCTCGTAGGCAGTCGAGCGCGAGTATCCGCTCCCGGCGTTGCACCGGCGCGATCCCCAAGCGTTCCATGGCTCATCCCCCCTTCGCGTGCGGGTGCGGCTGGCAATGGATTATGCCGCGCGGCGCAGCGCTTGGGCAAGCGCTGCGATGTCCGCCGGCGTCGAGCCGCAACAGCCGCCAAGCAGGACGGCGCCCGCATCCCGCCAGTCCAGGCACCAGTTGACAAAGCGCTCGGTCGTGATGTCAGGCGGACGCCGCCAGGGCCGGCCGGGCTCCAGCGGGCGCTCCAGATTCGGGTAGACCCCGATCGGGACGTCGAACGTGTCAAGCAATCGGGGCAAGAGCGCGTCGACCTCGCCTTCCAGACAGCAGTTGAGCAAGACTGCGTTGGGCTCGTAGCGCCTGACCAGCGCGATCGCCTCCTCGATCGGTTCGCCGTGGTAGAGGTCGCCGCGGCCGTTGGGCGTGAGGCTGACCCAGAGCGGAAGCGCCGTGGCACGCGCGCCCTCCAGCGCCGCCTCGAGCTCGACCAGCGAGGTGAGCGTCTCGGCCAGGATAAGATCGGCACCGGCGGCCTCGAACCAGCATGCCTTTTCGCGTTGTTCGGCGCTCGCCTCGGCCAGATCGGGGACGCGTTGCGGGTGGAAGCAGTCCTCCAGCGTGGTCAGGTTGCCCGCCACGGCCACGCCGGGTTCGCCGAAGCGTTCGCGCGCGTCCTTGGCCAGGCAAGTGGCCAAATGGGTTAATGGCTGGGCCAGATCACCCCAGTCGCGCGCACCGGACTCGCCCTGGACGCGAAGGCGCGCGAGTGTGCGTCGGTCCGTCCGAAACGCGTTCGTGGTCAGCACGCGCGCTCCGGCGTTCAGGTAGTCCAGGTGGAGCGCCCGCACGGTTGCGGGCGCGAACACGAGCCCGTCCAGCCCCCAGGGCAATCGGCTCGTGCCAAGCCGACGCCCCAGCTCGGCGCCCATCGCGCCGTCGAGCACGATGCTCTCCTGCCGAGCCCGCCTGGCCTGTAACGCCTCCCAGTGGTTGACCTCTCTCACGGATCCTCCCTTTGCGTCGGTGCCCATTATGAGCGAGCAGGGCCCGTTTCCCACCGCGCACGGGGACGGGTTTCTCGATCGAAGGAGACACTCGTCACGTTCGGTTGACGGGCGGCTTGGTTTATGTGTATAATGCAAATCACATAATCAACTCATTGCGAGGTGGGACATGTCACGCATCGTGCATTTCGAGATCCACGCGGACGAACCCGAACGCGCGGTTGGCTTTTACGAAGGCGTGTTTGGCTGAGCGGGGACGGCGTGATGGCCAACGTCTGCACGGTCGGCGTCGACGACCTGGACGCCTCTCTGGAAAAGGCCGCCCGACACGGCGGGGGCGTGGCCGTACCGCGCATGCCCGTGCCGGGGGTGGGCTGGCTCGCTTATTGCAAGGACACCGAGGGCAACGTGTTCGGGATGATGCAACCCGATCCCGGGGCGGCCTAGCACGGAGAAATTAAAACCGCTCTACCCCTCCCTGGCGGACTCTCCCCCGCCGGGGGGTTCGCGACGCGCCGGGAGCCCGTCCCCCATGCGGGCTCCCGGTCCCCTTCTGGCCGCTCGCGAACGCGCGCCGTCCTCCGCTAAAATGGGCGCATGCTTGTCATCGACGCCGAGAGGCTCCTGAGCGATCTGCAAGCCCTGGCCCGCATCGGGGCCACGCCCGACGGCGGGGTCTCGCGCCCCGCGCTCGCCGAGGCCGACCTGGAGGCGCGCGCTTGGTTCCGGACGCGCGCGCAGGACGCGGGGCTCGAGGTACGTCAGGACGGCGCCGGCAACCTGTCGGTCCTGCTGCGCTGCACCGACCCGGAGGCCAAGACGCTGCTCGTCGGTTCACACCTGGATTCCGTTCCCAACGGCGGCCGATTCGACGGCGCGCTGGGCGCGCTCTGCGGGCTGGAGACCGTGCGACGCCTGAAGGAAGTTGGGCAGGCGCTCCCCTTCCACGTCGAGGCGATTTCGTTCACGGACGAGGAGGGGACGTGGCTTGGCCTGCTGGGGAGCCGGGCCGCGGCGGGCGAACTGGGACGGACCGACCTGGAACGCGTTCGAGGCGGCGTCGAAGCGTTTTCCAGGGCCCTGGCCGGGATCGGGACCGACCTCGATGGGGTGCTGGGCGCGGCGCGCTCCGGGGACCGTTACGCGGGGTTCGTCGAGGTCCACGTCGAACAGGGCACGCGGCTCGAATCGCTCGACCTGCCCGTGGGCGTCGTGACCTCGATCGTGGGTATCCGCTGGCACCGCCTGCGCTTTTTGGGCGAGGCCGCGCACGCGGGTACGACGCCGCTGGCCCAGCGGCGCGACGCGCTCTGGGGCGCGTGCGCGTTCGTCCAGCAGGCCAGCGCCTTGGTCAAGTCCGCTTTCACGCCCGGGGTGATGAACTGTGGCCATCTCGCGCTCTTTCCCGGCGCGTTCAACATCGTGCCGGCCCGGGCCGACCTGGCCCTGGAAATCCGACACGGTGCGGAGGACGATTTGGACCGTATGCAGCGCGAGTTGTTGGCGTTGGGCGAAGCGTGTGCGCGCGACTGCGGCTTGGCGTTCGAGTCGGAATGGGCCAGCCGCATCCCGGCCGCGCCGCTGGACGAACGCGTCGCCTCGGCGCTCGAACGCGCTGCCAAGGCACACGGGCTCGGACATAGACGGCTGTTGAGCTTCGCGGGGCACGACACGCAGTCGATGAGCCGCATCATGCCCAGCGGGATGTTCTTCGTCCCCAGCGTCGGGGGCGTGAGCCACAACCCGAAGGAGTACACCGCCCCCGAAGATTGCGTCAACGCGGGCAACGTCATGCTCGCAGCCGTGCTGCAACTGGCAGACGGAGCGAGCTCCGGTACTGACCCAGATCAAAGTCGAGCCTGACCTCGGTCATGGAGCGGGCGCGTGCGGCGACGTATAACGGGGACACATCCGAGTTCGGGAGAGGGGCGCATGGCCGAGTTCAACTACCAGATCCACAGCTTGCTGTCGCAAGCCCTGTGGCCGCTGCTTTTGGCCGCGGGTTTATGGGGGCTTGCCGCCAGTCTCGCGCTCGGGGAGCGCTTGCGCGATGCACACCTGATCCCGATCTATCTGGTGCAGGCCGCGCTCATCCTGCAGGCCACGCTCGGCCTCCTGATGGTCATCGGGGAACGCTGGCCCGCGTCGGGGCTTTCGCACCTGGGCTTCGGGTTGCTGGCCGCCCTGTTTTTGGGCTGGACCTCGTCGCACCTCAAGCGGCAGCGCAACGCGCAGGCGCGCTGGGTGTTCGCAGCCGGCGTCACCGTGCTCGTGGGGATCGTTTTGATCACACGGCTCGGTTAGCCCTCGCCCCCATCCCGGACCGGGGTCAGACACCGACCGAAACGAGGTTGCGCCACCAACCCCGCATCCGTTCCGCGTGGTGGCCCAAGGCCAGGATCACGTGATTGCCCAGCGGGCGCTCCAGCAAATCCGAGACGCGCGCGCCCGCTTCCAGTTCGATCTTGACCTGCGTGCGGCAGAGCGTCTCGTCGTCCCCCGACTGCAGGATTTGCCCCTGCGCAATCCAGAGCTGATCCATGGCCTTGCCGCCGATGCGAAAGACCGTCACCGGACCCGGCGCGAAGCGGCCCTGAATGCCGACGCCGAGGCCGGATTCGAAGTGAGAGCGCAGCGCGTAGCTCTGTACCAGGCGGCGGGGGACGGTGCAGTGCGCGAGCCAAAGCACGTTGCGCGTGGGGTCGAGGCGCGCCGGGTTGGCCATCCACGGGGTTTGGCCCAGCAAGCGGTGCGCCCAGAGTAGCCCCACCGTGCTCACCAGGTCGCCCTCGCAGCCCGCGATCACGCCGCGGTCGCTGAGCTCGGCCAGCGCGAAGCAGCCCGTGGTCTTGAGCTGCTTGATGAGGTCGAAACAGCGAACCGTGACCGCGTCCAACCCGTATTTCTCCACCAGATCGTCGAGCGCGAGATAGCTGCGGACGCCGTCCAAGTTCGCAGGGAAGCCCAGCCCCTTTGGTCGTCCGGCCCCGACAAGTAGAGGATTCGGCCGCGCTCGCCGTCCTGTTGTAGCCGAGCGAGCACCTCGAGGGAAGCGGGCAGCGAGTTGTTGCCGGGGTGCGCAAGCAGCGTGACCGGCTCGCGCGGCGCGGTCTCGGCCCGGCGGGCTCGCAGCGCCAGGATCGTGCCTTCGGTGCCGCCCGAGCAGACGAAGTAGAGCACGGGCACGCCGGCGTCCAGTTCGTTTTCGGACAGCCGCGTCCCTGCAAGCGCCTCTAACCCCGGCGAATATGGCTCAACAAGGCGTTCCAGCTCTTGCGGGGGGACCAACGAGGAAGCCACCGGCATGTATCCGAATCGTGCGTTCATGGCGCTCCTTTTCCCTCAAGGTAACGCAGCGGACGGTCGCGTTTTATGATCGGGATCAGCGGGGAGGTTGACGTCCGTCGGCTAGCTCACGCGGGCGGCGACCGCGTGGGCAAACTCGCGGGTACTGGCGCGGCCGCCGAGGTCTTGAGGCAGGGCCGCGTTGGCCAACGCGGCCGAAATGGCGGCTCGCAGCCGCTTGGCCTCGTCCACAAACGCCAGATGGTCCAGCAACAACGCGGCGGAGAGGAGAGCCGCGGTTGGATTGGCGATTCCCCGCCCGGCGATGTCGGGCGCGCTGCCGTGGACGGGCTCGAACAGGGCATGCGTTTCCCCCACGTTCGTGCTGGCGCACAGGCCCAGGCCGCCGGCCACGCCGGCCAACAGATCGCTCAGAATATCCCCGTAGAGGTTCGGGGCGCAGATCACGTCGAAGCGCGCGGGGTCGAGCACGAGCTTGGTGCAGAGCGCGTCGACGATGTCGTAGGAGACCTCGACGTCGTAGCCGGAGGCCACCTCGCGCGCGACCTCGATCCAGAGCACGTCGGCGGGTTTGACGACGTTGGCCTTGTGCGCGATCGACAGGCGTTGCTTACGCTTCTCCGCCAGACGGCAGGCCAGCTGGACGATCCGCTCGCAGGCCGCTTGCGTGCGGCACAGCACGTTGTAGGCCCGATCCGGCTCGCGCCAGCCGTGCTGCACGTAAAGGCCCTCGGTGTTCTCGCGCACGAGCAGGACGTCCACCCCGTCGTCGCCGTAGCGACCGATGCCGCGATAGGTTTGGACGGGACGCAAGTTGGCGTACAAATCCAGTTCGCGGCGCAGGCGCAGGATCGGGCTTGGATAGGCTTCGGCTTCGGGCGGGGTGGTCACGGCGCCGAACAGGACGGCGTCGGCCTCCCGGCAGGCGACGAGCGTGGCGTCCGGCAGCGGCGTCCCGTGGCGCTCGAAACAGGCGTAGCCGACCTCGGCCCCGACCCAGTCGGCCTCGATTCCCAACGCCTCCAGGACGCTCAGCGCCGCGTCGGCGACCTCGGGACCGATCCCGTCGCCGCGCAGGACCGCGACGGTCGGCTTCACGGCGACATCTCCGGCAGCTTGCCGCCGTGCCGGTTCAGGTAGGCCACGATCCCGCCCGCGTCGAGAATCTCCCGCACGAAACGCGGGACGGGGTCGACCGGGACGCGCGTCTCGCGCGTGCGGTTGACCAGTTCTTGTGCTTCTAAATCCAACGCCAGCTCGTCGCCGTCCTCGACCCCTCGCGTGTCGGCGATCAGCGGCAGCAGCCCGACGTTGATGGCGTTGCGGTAGAAGATGCGCGCGAACGAGCGCGCCACCACGGCTTCCACGCCGCAGGCTTTGATGGCCAGCGCCGCGCTCTCGCGGCTCGACCCCGAGCCGAAGTGCTGGCCCGCGACGACGAAGTCGCCCGCTTGCACGGACTCGGGGAACTCGGGACGCAGCTCGCAGAAGCAGATCGTGGCCAGCTCGGCCGGGTCGGTGGTCAGGTTAAAGCGACCGGGTGTGATGACGTCGGTGTTCACGTGGTCGCCAAAGACCCATGCGCGGCTCATTGCACCTCCCTCGGATCGGCGATTGTGCCCGCCACCGCCGAGGCGGCGGCCACCGCCGGGCCGGCGACGTAGATTTCGGAATCGGGCGAGCCCATGCGACCCTGGAAGTTTCGGTTCATGGTCGACAGACAGCGCTCGCCGTCGGCCAACACCCCTTGGTGCCGACCGATGCACGGCCCGCAGCCGGGGTTGGTGATCACGGCACCCGCGTTCACGAGCGTCTCGGCTACGCCACTCCGGATCATCTCCAGATAAACGGCCTTGGACGCGGGCGTGCAGATGAGCCGCGTGCCGGGACTCACGGTTTTCCCGTCCAGGATCTCGGCCGCCACGCGAAAGTCCTCGAAGCGGCCGTTGGTGCAGGTGCCGATGAAGACTTGATCGAGCTTGAGCCCGACAAGGTCCTCGACACCGACGATGCGCTCCAGTCCGTGCGGGACGGCCACTTGCGGGCTCACTTTCGATGCGTCGACCTCAAGCGTCCGTTCGTAGCTTGCGTCCAGGTCCGGATGCAACTCGTTCAGCGGCTCATCGGTCCTCCCTCGCAGGTAGTCGAGCGTCTTGGCGTCGGCGGCGATCAGGCCGGCCTTGCCGCCCATCTCGATGGCCAGGTTGGCAAGCGTCATGCGGTCCGACATCCCGAACGCCTGGACCGTCGGCCCCTCGAACTCCAGCGCGCGGTAGAGCGCCCCGTCCGTGCCCAACTCGCGCGTAACGGCCAGGATCAGGTCCTTGGAACTGACGTGCGCGGCAAGCGTCCCGTGAATCCGGACGCGGATCGTCTCCGGCACGCGGAACCACGTGTTCCCCGTAGCCCAGGCCACCGCGATGTCGGTCGAGCCCATGCCGGTGGCAAACGCTCCGAAAGCGCCAGCCGTGCAGGTGTGGCTGTCCGCGCCCACGATGACGGCACCGGGCTTGACGTAGCCCAGCTCGGGCAGGATTTGGTGCGAAATCCCCTCGCCGTAGTGCAGGCGCGTGATGCCCATCTTGTCGGCGAAGTCATAGATGCGTCGGTGCAGCCCGGCGCCGCCTGTGTGCGGCGCGGGCACGATGTGGTCGAAGGCGATCACGCTCTTGTCGGCGTGGAAGCCCGTGCCTTCCAACCGATCGTACGACTGGATGGCCAGTGGCGTCGTCGCGTCGTGCGAGAGGATCCAGTCCACCTCGCACAGGACGGTCTCGCCGGCCCGTACGTCCGTCCCGAGCTTGTCCGAGAAAATCCGTTCAGTCAGCGTCTTTGGCATAGCCCTTGAGAATGATTTGCGTCGCGGTGCGCTCCACGCCCTCGGAGACGCGCAGATCCTCGATCAGGTCGTTCAGGTCGCCGATCGAGGCAGCCGACACGTGGGCCACCACGTCGAAATCGCCCGTGATCTCGTACACCTCCTCCACCTGCGGATAGCTCATCAGCCGGCGCGTGACGCGCGTGGTGTAGAGCGCGCTGCTGAGGCCCATGTGGACGATGGCCTCGATCTCAAGCGGCACGCGGGCGCGCAGATCCAGCTCGAGCACCTCGTCGGCCACCTCGAGCAGGTCGATGTCCGAGAAGCGTCGCTTGCCCGGCCGGTTCTTGACGATCGAGACGATCTGTTCCAGCGCCTCGTCGTCGACCGACACGTTCATGTCCCGCAGCCGAGCCCGTACGGCGTCGCGGCCAGTGTACTTGTCGATGGTGATCTCGCGGTGGCGCTGGACGAGTTCGGGCGGGAACGCCTCGTAGGTACGCGGGTCCTTGAGCACGGCGCGCGAGTGCAGGCCCGCCTTGTGCGTGAAGGCGTAGGTGCCGACCACGGGCCGGTTCTCGCTGTTGAACACGCCCGAGGCGCGCTCGACCGTCCTGGAGAGTTTGGGCAGCAGCTCGAGCTTCCAGGGGTTTTCGACGCCGTAGAGCATCTTGAGCGCGACGGCGACCTCGGCCAGCGCCGCGATGCCCGAGCGCTCGCCCAGGCCGTTGACGGTGACGTCGCCCAGCCGCGCGCCGGCGGCCAGCCCGGCCAGCGTGTTGGCCCCGGCCATGCCGTAGTCGTTGTGACAGTGGACGTGGATCGGGATCGAGACGACCTCGCGCAGCGCCGTGACGATTTGGGCCAGCTGCTCGGGGCGCGCGGTGCCGACCGTGTCGGGGATGCTGAAGCGGTCCGCGCCGGCCTCCTCGGCGACGCCGGCCACCTCAAGCAGATAGGTGAGGTCTGTGCGCGTGGCGTCCTCCGCGGTGAACCGGACGTTCAAATCCTGGGCCTTGGCGTGGGCCACGGCATCCCGCACGCGATCGAGCGCCTCCTCGGGCGAGATGCCGAACTTGTGCTCCAGGCTCAGCGGCGAGGTGCCCAGAAACATCCCGACCCAGGGGACGCCCACGCGCTTGGCATCGTCGATGTCGGCGGGCAGGGCGCGGGCATGGACCAGTTTCTGCGCCTGCAACTCGAGCCGGCTCAGGCGCTCGACGGCCTGGCGCACGTCGGGCGAGACGGCCGGGTGGCCCAGCTCGATGAACTCGACGCCGAAGGCGTCCAGCAGTTGGGCGATCTCGACCTTGTGCTCGATGGTGAACGAGACGTTGGCGGTCTGCTCGCCCTCGCGCAGCGTGCTGTCGAGCAGCTCAACCCGCATAAAACGCCTCCAATGCCGTCAAGGCGCCTCGCAAGACGGCGATAGCCTGCTCGTACTCTTCCAACTCCAGGTGTTCGTCGGGTGTGTGATCCAGCGACGAATCGCCGGGCCCGTAGGCCAGGATAGGGCAGCCCCAGGCGTTCAGCAAATTCATGTCCGAGGTCCCGGTCTTGCGCTTGAAGCGTGGTGCCCCACCCTGAGAGCGGATGCCACCCAGGAAGGCACGCACCAGCGGGTTGTGCTTCTCGGACAGTACGGCCGGGGTGAGGTCGGTCCAGCACAGGGACGCCCCACCTTGGAGGGATTCGGCCTGTTGCTTGAACGCCTCGGCGTCGAACCCCGGCGGGGTACGGACGTTCAAGTCGAGCGTCGCACGGCCCACGTTGCCCTCGGCCTCGGTCTGGATCGCGCGCAGGTTGAGCGAGAGCGCCTCAAAGCCCGCGCCGCGCTCCGGGTAGGCCTGACAGAGCGCGTTGTAGAAGGCCACGGCGTCCTCGACCGGCGTGGTCTCGGCCGCGCCCAGGTGGGTTCGCGGCTTTTCGAGCGCGTACCGCAGCGAGATCGAGCCCTTGTAACCGAGCGTCACGGCCGACCAACCGCTGGGCTCGCCGATGACGACGCAGTCCGGCGCCTGGTGGTTTTGTAAGAGATGGCGCGCGCCGCGGGAGCAGGCTTCCTCCTCCACGCACCCGATCACCTCGACCTTGAGCACGTCGGAATGTGCAAACCCAGCGGCCGCTTCGATAAACGTGGCCAAACTGCCCTTGGCGTCCACGCTGCCGCGGCCGTAGAGCTTGCCGCCTTCGACTCGGACCGGAATGTGCCCGGGGACCGTGTCCATGTGGCCGACCAGCGCAACCCGGCGGGAGCCACGTCCGATCTCGCCCGCGACGTTGCCAGCAACGTCCAGGCCCGTCCCGAAACCGCGCTCCTCCATCTCGGCGCGCAACACGTCCGCGACCTCGGCTTCGTGTCCCGAGGGGCTGTCGACTTCGACCAATCGTTGTACCAGCGTCATGTATCCTTCTTTTCGCATTTTCGAGTACCCTAGAGGAAAAGACGTCCGAGGGGCGCGCTCTTGGGTCAGGCGCGTTGGGTGCGTCGCATGCGGATGAGGCGTTTGCACCGGAGGCCGGGCGCGGGGGTTGTTGATTCGGTTTGGGCGACAACGTTCATGTGAACCTCCTGTGCGAATGGGTCGTCAAGGGATACAGGATGGCACTGCCGATTGCAAACTAGGTCGATTTGCGCGGGTCGAACTCGTCCCGCAGCCAGTCGCCGATCAAGTTCACGGCGACCGTGAGGATGACCAGCGCCAGGCCGGGAAACACCATCATCCACCAGTGGCCGGCCAATAGCTGGTCCTTGCCGCGCGAGATCATCATGCCGAGCGAGGGCTGGGAGACCGGGACGCCGATGCCCAGAAAGCTGAGCGTGGCCTCGAGCACGATCACGACCGCGAAGTCCACGGCGCCGACCACCAGCAGTGGCTGAACCACGTTGGGCAGCACGTGCCGGACGACGATGCGGAGCCTACGCGCGCCGATCGCCTGCACGGCCGTGATGTATTCCTCGGTCTTGACCGAGAGCGTACTCCCCCGAGAGGTGCGGGCGTAGCGCACCCAGTTCGTCACCGAGATGGCCACGATCACGGCAAAGATGCCGCGCGCCTTAAACAGGCCCATGATCAGGATGGCCATCAGGGTGGTCGAAAACGAAAACAGCACGTCGGCCAGCCGCATGAGCGCCGAATCGGGCCAGCCGCCGCGGTACCCCGCCCACAAGCCCACCGTGATCCCCACGCCCCCGGAGAGCAGCACGGTCCCGATCCCGACCAAAAACGAGATGCGCAGGCCGAACAGGATCGTGCTCAGGATGTCGCGACCCTGCTGGTCCGTGCCCAGCAGGTAGGGCCAGCGCCCGCCCTCGTCCCAGAGCGGCGGGGTGCGCGCGTCCCGCAAGTTGACCGTGGCCAGGTCGTAGGGGTTTTGCGGGGCGACCCACGGCGCCAGTAGCGCGCCGGCGACGGCCGTGATCAGGACGAATGCGCTGAGCGCCGCCAGCGGGCTGGTCCAGAACTTGAGAAAGCGAGAGCGCCGTTTTGGCAGGCTGGCCGTGGCGTCCTGCGCGCGCGCTTCAGTCATAGCGGATGCGCGGGTTGAGCACGAGGTAGACCAAGTCGACCAACAGGTTGAGCGTGAGGATGGTCACCGAGGCCAGCATGATGTAGGCCACCACGATGGGCTGGTCCGCGTTGAACACCGAGTCCAACAGCAGGTTGCCCAGCCCCGACCACTGGAACACGGATTCGGTCACGATCGAGAACGCGATCAGCTCGCCATAGCTCATCCCCAGGATCGTGACCACGGGGATGAGCACGTTGCGCAGCGCGTGCTTGCTCACGACCACCGACGGGCGCAGCCCCTTGGACCAGGCCGTGCGCACGTAGTCCGTGCCCAGCACCTCGAACATCCCGCTGCGCGTGAGCCGGGCCATCACGCCCACCTGGAACAATCCCAGCGTGATCGTGGGCAGAATGAGGTGGCGCAGCCCGTCGAGGGTGAGGAGGTTCGTGCGCCAAAAGCCAGCGATTTCGACCGTCTCGCCCCGCCCGAAGGAGGGGAGATGGGGCCAAAGGTTCCACGGAAACGCCTGGGGGAGCCCGGCGGGGATGACCGCGAACAGCAGGATCAGCAGCAGCCCCACCACGAACGTCGGCGTGGAAATCCCGAACAGCGACACGACCATCGTACCCTTGGCCCACAGCGACTTGGGCCGCAGGGCCGACCACATGCCAAGCAGGATCCCCAGCGACGTGCTGATCACGAGCGCCAGCGTGGCCAACTCCAGCGTGGCCGGCACGCGCGCCAGCAGCAGTTGCAACACGGGCAGCCTTTGTCTGTAGGAATTGCCGAAATCGCCCTGCAATGCGCGCCTCAGCCAGTGGGCATACTGGACGTAGAAAGGTTGATCGAGCCCGAGCTCGCGCCGGATCTCCCCCACGCGCTCCTCGGTCAACTCCTGGGGGTTGTAGTTGGCCCGAATCGGGTCCCCGATGTACTGGAAGATGAAGAAGCTGATGAACGAAACCACCAGCAAGACGAACGCGCTCTGCAGCAGCCGCCGGGTGAGGTAACTGGTCATAATGCTCGGCACCTCGGCTGACAAACGGCTTCGACGGGACCGAAAGGCCAGTGTAGGGCGCGCCCGGCCCGGCGACAAATACGGTCCGCCGCGCTATTCCGGACGGAGCTGCTTGCGATCCGGCGCGGCCAGGAACGCCCCCGAGAGGGCGCGCACGTAGAAAACGGCCGCGCCCTCCTGTCTGAAGAACAGGTCGCCCGACCCTTCCGGGGCGCCCTGACTCTCGGCTTGGCCCGAGTCGAGGTCGTAGCGCTCGCTCAGGGCCACGCAGGCATTGTCGAGCCGGCGGATCACCGCGCCGTCGGGGTCGTAAACCGTGCCCCGGTAAATCCAGAACTTGCGGTTTTGCGGATCGATGAGGCAGAAATTGAAGTTGGCCGCCAGTTTGGCGTAGTTGCCCTCGTCCGTGCGCACGAACAGGACCGCTCCCTGGATCTGGGAGGTGTACCGCTCCAGTTGGTCGAGTTCGTCCGAGCGAAGCTGCGTCCTGTTGTACTCGGCTTGCTCGAGCCGATAGAAGGGGATTCCCTCGAACGTCGGCTGCGGCCCGAGCGTGCTCTGGCGCCAATAGGCCAAACCGATCGCCAGGGCGATGAGCCCGAGCATGATCAGCACGAGCCGCCCGTAGGTCAGTCTCTTCTTCTGCGGCACATCCTGCAGGTTCACGTCCTTTCGATCACCACGTGGTCCTCGGTCACCTCGGTGACGGCCCCGTCGATGCTGGCATGGTGTGTGACGCTGAGCGTGCCGAAGTCGGTGGGGTCCTCGCCGGCGGGCTTGGCGATCACGTCCCCCCGCTTGACCTCGTCGCCCTGCTTCACCGTGGGCACGCTGGGCTTACCTATGGGTCCCTGCTTCATCGCGATGCGCACGCGTTTGACTTCGTCCTTGAGATCGACGATGTCGTCGGGGGTCGGATGCCAGTCCAGGTAGCGCTCGATGCCGAGCTTCTCCATGATGACAGGCAGCGTGTCCTCCCAGGCGGGCGGCTCCTTACCCTTTTCGTGCTTGAACGCCTGCTGGTCGGCCGAGTAGAGCGAGCGGTCCACCACGAGTAGCCCGTTGGTCTTTTTGGTGATGCCCTGGTCCAGCAACTTGCGCTCGGCCGTCTCGAGCCCCTCGTCGGTGATGCGCTTGGACTCACCGCAGATGAGGTCGCCCATCATGGGGCCCCCGTCGATGACGGTGAGGTTGTGCGAGTTCGAGGTGTCGACGCCCACATTTCCCAACAAATCCACCACGTAGGTTCCGATCGGCGCGCGAAAGACCGTTTGCCGAGCTACCTCGCCATAGACGTTGAAGTACTTGTCCAGCACGGGCTCGTCCTCGAACAGCGCCATGTACATGTTGTAGAGCGTCTCGACGTTATTGACCGTGTAGCCCACCTGGGGCGGGATCTTGTCGGCCGGCACCTCGGTGCCCGTGACGGCCTTGGTGAGCCAGCGCTCCTCGCCCATGCCGTAGGTGCTCGGCGAGTAGCGCACCTCGAAGCCGTATTCCTCGGCCAGTTGGTCGAGCTTGTCTTTGTCCTTGTCCTTGGCCCCGATGATGATGCTTTCGTAGCCGAAAACCTGCTTGAGCGCGTCGAAGATCTTGACGAACTTGTCGGCCTGCGAGGCCAGCAACAGCTTGTCGGCCTCGTAACCGGGCTCGCCTTCCTCGCAGTTGACGATCAGGGTCTTGCAGGGGTTGTTGTACTTAAAGTACGTCGGAAAGCCGGCACCGCCGGCACCCATGAGTCCCTTCTCTCGTAACTTCTGGACCACGTCCTCCGGCTTCATGGAAGTGACATCGCTCATGGCTCGCTCCTGTTGGCTGGCTCGGGTCCGATGCGCGTCATCGGGGTGAATTGCCAGTTTCTCTGTAGGAATTTGCCTTAAGGGTAAGCCGGGCCCCCGATCTTGTCAAGACGCTGGTTTGCACGCGCCCAGCGGGGCACTCACAATGAGCGAGGGAGGGCGAATTGGAAATCGATTGGGCCATGATCGAAACGTGGTTCCTGAACAGCGGCATGCGCATCGCGCTCATCCTGCTTGCGGGGTTTGCAGGGTACTGGATCGTGTCCTGGCTGGGCAAGGGCGTCCAGGCGGTGGTGGAGGGTCGGGCGCGTGCCCGAGACACCGAAGAGGAGCTTTACAAGCGCGCCAACACGCTCACGCGCGTCATTAACAACCTGGCCAAGTTTGTGTTCGTGTTTGTTGTGGCCCTGTTCGTCCTCGGCGAGCTCCAGGTCCCGCTCGGTCCCTTCCTGGCCGGGGCGGGGATCGCCGGCGTGGCACTCGGTTTCGGCGCCCAGACCATGGTGCGCGACTACCTGAACGGCTTCTTCATCCTGAGCGAAAACCAATACCGCGTCGGGGACGTCATTCGCACGGCCAACGTGGCCGGTTTGGTCGAGTCGGTCAACCTGCGCAGCACGGTGGTCCGCGACCTAGAAGGGCTCGTGCACACCATTCCCAACGGCGAGGTCACGGTCGTGACCAACTTCACCAAAACCTACTCGCGCTTCGTGCTCGACGTGGGGGTAGCCTACAAGGAGAACGTAGACCACGTGATGGAGGTGCTCAATGAAATCGGCGCCGAGATCTTGAACGACGAGACCTGGGGCGGCGAGTTCATCGAACCGCCCCAGGTCATGGGCGTCGAGCAGTTTGCCGACTCGGCCGTCGTGATCCGGGTACGCATTACGACCAAGCCGAGGCGCCAGTGGGACGTGGCCCGCGAGCTGCGCCGGCGCATCAAGAACACGTTCGACCAGCGCGGCATCGAATTTCCGTTCCCACACCGGACGGTCTATTTCGGCCGGCAGGAAATCGAGGAACAGCGGAAACGCTTCGAGGGGACCAGTTAGGCACGCTCCCCGAAGGGGGCGTCTTGGCGCACAAACCCCTCGCAGACGCGCACGGGCACCCGTGGGTATTTGGGGAAGCGGGAATCGCGCTCCGACCTGCCGCAGAGGTAGAACGTGCTGCCCCGGTCGTTTCGAATCACCCGTACGTGGCGGCAGCGGGCGCAGAGGCCGGACGCGCTCATGGGGCTGCGAGCTGTTCCTCGTAGTGCTGGCTCAACTGGCCGCAGGCCGCGTTGATGTCCAGCCCCTTGCGCGCGCGCACGGAGTTGGGAATCCCGTAGCCGTTCAAAATGTTCTGAAAGCGGCCGATGCGGTCGCCCTCGGAGGCACGGCCGCCAAACCCTTGCGTGGGGTTGAGCGGGATGAGGTTGAGGTGGCAGAGCATACCCTTAAGTTGCTCGGCCAACAGCGTGGCTTGCTCTACGGTATCGTTCACGCCCCGAATCATGGCCCACTCGAACGTGATCCGCCGGTTGGTGCGCTCGGCATACCGTCGGCAGGCTTTGAGCAACACCGGGATCGGGAAGCGTCGGTTGACGGGCATGGACTTGCCGCGCAGCTCGTCGGTGGCCGCGTGCAGCGAAATCGCCAAATTGACCTGCAGCCCCTCTTCCGTGAAGCGCTCGATGCCCGGCACCAGGCCCACGGTGCTGATCGTGATCTTGCGCGCACCCAGGTTGAGTCCGCGCGCGTCGATGAGCTTGCGCACCGACGCCAGCACGTGGTCGTAATTGGCAAACGGCTCGCCCATGCCCATGTAGACGACGTTGTTGACCTGTTGATCGCGTTCGTCGAGCTCGCGAGCGTAGAAAAGCACTTGTTCCACGATCTCGCCGGCGCTGAGGTTGCGCTGAAAGCCCCCCTGGCCCGTGGCGCAGAACGTGCAACCGAGCGCGCAACCCGCCTGGCTTGAGATGCAAAGCGTGTTGCGGATCTGGCCGCTGGGTCGGCGGTAGGCCATCTTGACGGTCTCGATCCGCACGCCGTCGGGCAGCTCGAACAGGGCCTTGCGCGTGAGCCGATCCTTTGAGCGCAGATCGAGCAGGACGTTGAGCCGGCTCAACGTGAAGTGTGCCTCCAAGCGCTCCCGGAGTCCCTTGGGAAGGTTGGTCATCTCCTCGAAGCGTGTGGCCCGTTTGGCGTAAATCCACTCCCAGATCTGGCGCGCGCGAAAGCTCGGCTGGTCCTGTTCGGATAACCATGCCTCCACATCGGCGTAGTCGAGGTCGAGCAGGTATTGGCGTTTGCTCATGCGCCCATGGTACGAGACGTCGGATGCGCCTTCACCCCACGAGACTCACCAACAGCATCACGAGCACGATCACGACCACGAAGACCCCGATCCCGAACAGCAAGACCTGTCGCGCGTAGCGCTTGAGGAAGGATTTCTGATCCGCGGAGATCTTAACCTTCTTGGGGTTTTTCATGGCCATCTTGTGCGCCTTCCGGCGCTGCTTCACCGACTCGGTAATGCGCCCCTGGCGGCGGAAGACGACGGACAAGTTGTGCTGTGCACTGACGTGCGTGGCGTCGTGGTCAAGGGCGCGGCGATAGGCGTACTCTGCTCGATCGTAATCCTTTTGATCGAAGAAAACGTTGCCCATGCGGAAGTAGATCTGGGCCAACTCAAGGTTGTGCCGCAACGTATCGAGCAACAGGTCGCGCGCCTCTTGGAAGCGCTTCTCGCGGCGCAAGCGATCGGCCCGTTCGAGCGCCTCTTCGACTGCGGCCTGTGGGCTTTGCTCGCTGGGGGCGGTCATGTCGACCATTTTAGCCAGCCGAACCGGGAATTCAATACGAGCTGGGGCGGCCCTTGCCCCGCAGACACGTTCCCACAAGGCCCCGCCCCCCGGGGAACGGCGAGCAGCACCATCGCTCGAAGTGCCCACAGGGAGACAAAAACATGCCTATTGTGATTTGCTAGCCCGTTAATAAATGATTAACGGGCTATAGTTCCACGCCCCTTGTGGCCGGCTCGAGACTACGTTCAGAGATGATGAAAGAACTATATTTCATAGTTTAAAAGAGACCGTTTACCCAAAAACATACGGCCTAATTTGCGCTTAAATCGGCTTTGTCGTCGCTACGTATAGTAAACCATGCGCCCAGCAGACCCATCAATAAAATGTAACTCAGGCGACACCATGAGGGTCAGGGCTTATATAGGCGTAAAGTGCCTAGATTTGCTGCTCTGCGCGGGGCGCGGTCACCGCTTGGCGGACCATCCAGGCGATCAGCGCACCGCCCAGGACGAACAACACCAGGAACAGGATCAACGGGCTCCACTGCGTGTTGACAGTTTCCCGTGTCGGATCGAGCCCCGGCAGCAGTTCGATACTTTGCACGACTTGACGGCTCACGGCGTTGAGGGCCAACGTGCCGAATTGGGCCGCGCCGACCAGTGTGGCGGACCATCGGCTCGGCGCATTTCCCCGGCCGATGAGCATGAAGAGCCAAGCCAATCCCGGGCTCACCGCGGTGGCGAGGGTGAGCGGGAACCACCCGCCAAACATCGCCTCCCGCACGTCAGGGATCCACGTGCCAAACGCGTACCAAGCGCCCGCGGCCGCGGCCCACACCAGGCCGACCCCGTAGAGCACGGGGGCGAAACGACGTACCCATGCGCCGTGTCGAATGCGGTTGGCGAACCACCCGGCGTCGACCCAGGTGTAGGCGGCCACGCTGGTGAGCGCCAAGCCGACCACCAGCAACAGCCGCGGCCAGAGCGTGGGGTCCGCCAGGTTGAGCGCCAGCCCCAGCACCGCGCCGCCGACCTGCGTCTGCGCCCAGATCGCGGTCCACGCGCCCGGGTTGGTCATCAAGCTCATGGCATTGCCGAACAGGAAGCCGATCGCGACGAACAGCGCCGCGGTCAGCCAGCCGGCGGCCCGACGGGGCGCGCTCATGCGCTCGGAGGCGAGCCCGCCGGCGTAGTAGTAGATGCCGTAGTAGGCCGCCGTGAGCAGCGCGATCACGCTGAGCCAGGGCCAGGCCATCAGGATGGTCGCCGGATAGAACGCTCCGTAGTACGACACCTGCAGGAACAGGAGCGGGACGATGCCGAAGTTGACGCCGAGCGCGATCAAGACGGGCATCTGGCGCATGAGCCGGTCCGACCAGGCGCGCGCGTCGGCGCCCCCCAGCCCGCGCAGCAGCACGGCCAGCGGGATTCCGGCGAGCCAAAGGTTCATGGGGACCATGTGCAGCGCAAACCCCACGACCTTGAAAAACGCGATCAACGCGTACGGCGCCGGCAGACCCAGCGGACTCCCCGGTGCGACCAGATCTTGCGGCGTCACGGTCGCCCTCCTTGTGCGCTTTCCTCGAGCTCGCCGCTGAGCCGCATCCCCTCCGGCGGCGGGTTCTGGGTCGAGAGCAGGTAGTCGGTCAACAGCACCGTCTCCTCGTCCGTGCCAGCCCAGGGCGGCATGAAGAAGTGATACGCGTTCGGGTTGCGAACCAGATCGTTCAGCATCTCCCGCGTCCAGCCGCGCGTGAGGTGCCCCATGGCCGAGAACCCCGCCGAGCCGGCGTGGCACATATTGCAGTGGTACTGGAACAGCACCTCGCCCACGCCCGCCCGTTCGGCTTCGGGTAGCGCAAGCAGCGCGGCTTCGTTTACGGTCTGCCCGTGCATCGCCTCGGGATGGTTGATCTCGACCCACTGGCGTGTCCACACACCGCTTTCGAGGTAGCCGTCCGTCCGAAATCGAGCCAGCTCCTCGGGATAGACCTGGTTTCCGAACACGACGTTGTAGATCACGTAGGGCTTGCGCACGGCTTCGCGCACGTATTCGCCCGTGGTCATGGCGGCCAGCCCCATCACGAAGAACAGGATCGCAAACCCGGGCGTGAGCCAGCCGGGATTGCGGTACGGGCCCAGGTAAAGCATCGCGAACACCGCCACCGTGAGCGCGAACAGCAGCGCGGTCAGCACGTTGAGCACGCTGGCGGTCTCGAGCGCGATGCGCGCCGACTCCGGCAGGAAGACGTACCACGTGACCCCGCTTACGATGAGCATGAGCGCGCCCACCAGCGCCGGACGCGCGCTGCGCTTCGCGATCAGGTCACGCAGCGCTTGCGTCTCGGCCTTGAAGGTGGCGTGCAGATAGACGTAGAGCGAAGCCAGCAGCAACGACCCGCCCGTACGGGCCAGCGTCTGGGGCAAAAATTGCGGGTTAAAAAACCCAACCCAAAAGCTCTGGTTCTCGGGCCAATCGCCGGGGTTGAGCATGAACGCCGTGATCCCCGTGATTAGCACCAAACTCATCCACGCGGAGACCGCATAAATCCACCCCATGAACTGATGCGTACGGGGCTGCAAACGGCCCCAGAAATAGTAGAAAATAAACGCCGCCAGGATCTCGACGATAAAGAAGACGTACTCCATCGCCCAGCCGAACACGAACCCGTGGATGAGCGTCTCCGTGGCTAGCGGTGAGGCTAGTCCGATGATCCACCAGATGCCCACGCCCGTGATCGCGCCGAACACCACGGTGAGCAGGATGAAGAAACGCGCGTGGCGCTTGAGGTATGCCAGGTACGCCAGGTTCCCCGTACGGTAGGCGTGGCGCGTCTCAAACGCCAGGAACAGGCCGCCGCCCACGGCGTAGTGCGCGACCAGGACATGAACCACGGCGATCAGCGCGATCAGCATCGGCGACGTCAACAGCGGCACGTGCCACCAAGGGTAGTGCACAGGCCCTCCCACCGTTACGGATGAAAAGATATCGGGATTGTGAGCAAGGGAAGTCGATGGGGCCATGACCCAGCGCAAGCATGCGCCTGACATGGCTCAGGAATTCGTGGCGGCGTCCCCGGGGGGAAGCCGCTAGTTGGCGTTCTCCATGCGTTCCTCCAGGTCGGAGAGCTGCTGATCCACGCTGGAGTCGAGCGGCGAGCTGAGGGCGTCGATGGTCTGAAAGGCGTACAGATGCTGTGGCTCGGCGATCCCGTTCAGGCGGCGCACCCCCTGGTCCACGTATTGAAACCCCTTGAGCGAGCCCGCCAGGTTGCGGATTACCGCCGAGATGTAGGTCTCCCCACCGCGAGCCTGGTCCATGATGCGCTCGGTCATGTTGACGGTCTGTCCCACGAAGTCCTTTTCTTCGCGCAGCGGTTCGCCCGCGTGGATGCCGATGCGTACGGAGAGCGCGTTGCCGGTGCTGTCGTTGAAGCTGGCGATGTTGGCTTGAATGCGCGCGGCACACAGCAACGCCCGTTTTGCGCTCGAGAAGCTGGCCATGAACCCGTCGCCGAGCTGTTTGATTTCGACGCCGTCGTACTCCTTCAAGCAGCGACGCACGATCCGGTAGTGTTGTACCAGCAGGCTGTGTATTTCCTCGTCGCCGTGCCGGTCAATGAGCGCCGTGAAGCCTTCGATATCCGTGAACATGATGACGGCCACGCCGTCCGGAAGTACCTGATCCGAGATCGTTTGCACGTCCTGTTTTGAGATCTCTCGTTGCATCTCCAGCCGCCGCTGGGCCGAGCGGCTCTCGTTTAGCTGGCCCCGCAGGTCGCCGAGCTCGCGTTTGAGCTGCTTGACCTCGTGACCGCCGCCGCGCAGAACTTTGACGGTTCCCAATCCACCGATCACGATTAGGAACCAAAACCACGGTTCGTGCATGGGCAGTTCTTCCAGAATCGGGATCATCACGCCGCCCAGGGGGATCGCCAGCGCCCAAAACCACCATTGGTGCCATAGGCGTGTGGGTTGCGCGGTTTCGTTTGTAGGGCGATGGGGTTGTGTGTCCTGCGGTTTGCTCATGCTGTTTCCCCTTTGTCAACCGCATCCCACGGCCGCGACGTTGCGGCAGCAAAACACTGTGACACGACCTTTTTACCAATTGTGCAGGTTGAACACAACAGCGCGGCCAGCGCGCGATGCCTGACCGGGCGCGCATGCGACTTGCGCAGGGAGCTCTATCGCCTTCGTTCCTCGTGCAAGTCGGGTCATAAGGCAAGGTGGCAGCGCTCCTGTGCCAGGTCATGCGTCCCGCCAACTTCGGACGCGCCCGTCGCGCTGAGCTTCCTCGTGCGCGTCCCGCACGGGACAGACCTCAGGCGCACAAGGTGAACGCGGGCTTCCCGTAACCGAAGGCACGCTCTACGCTGTCAGGGTAATGCATAACACATTAAAGGCGAGCGTTGAGGTGATCCCCATGAAAGAGAAACCGCGCCTGTGGCGCGTAAGCTGGCTCATTGTGTTGCTGCCCGTGCTGCTGAGTTCCTGTGTGTCCCTGCTGCCGGAGTTGCCCACGGTAACGCTCCAAGCCGAACCGGCCTTTGGGGTGGCGCCGTTCGAAGCGCAACTTCAAACGCGCGTTGCGCTCTCCGAGCCAGCGCCCGACCGGGAATGGCACATCGCCTGGGACCTGGGCGACGGGGCGACCGCCGAGGGCAAGCAAGTGAAGCATACCTACACCGAGCCGGGACGCTACCGGGTGGCCGTCACCGTGACCGACGGCGAGGACTTCGCTACCGAGCGGTCCATGACCGTCCAGGTGGTTCCGCGCCCCGCGTTCGAGATCAGTCGCCACGGGACGGGGCTCAAGCCCCTGGCGGTGGCCGCCGTGGACCTGAACCTGGACAACCACCGTGACGTGATCAGCGCCAACTCAGCCGGCCACAACGTGAGCGTCTTCATGGGCGGGGACGGCGAAATCACGCAAAGCCGCTTCGCCTATCAAGCCATCAAGGCGCCGTCGCCCGCCCCGCAGCCCCAATGGATGACCGCGGGCGACCTCAACGGCGACACGCTGCCGGACCTGCTGCTCATGAACCCGCCGGACGACAACATCTCGCTCCTGTTCGGCAACGGCCTGGGTGGCTTCGACGCGCCCAGCGGCTACAAGATCCGCAAGCCGCGTCAAGCCGTCATCGGCGAGTTCACCGGGGACGGGAACGAGGACTTCATCGTGTTGGGCGACGAGCTCGGACGCAGCCGGCTCACCCTGATGATGGGCCGCAGTACGGGCGAGTTTCACAGCAGGGGGGCGATCCTCGAGCGCGCCCGGATCACGGATCTGGCGGCCGGAGATCTCGATCGGGACGGTGATCTGGACGTCGTCGTGACCACACAAGCCTTCGGGATCGAGCTCATCGTGTTGTTAAACGACGGCTCGGGGGCGTTCGAACCGGTCGAGTTGGAACTCGC
The DNA here is from genome assembly GCA_964572855.1 of uncultured Thermotogae bacterium. Lineage (GTDB taxonomy): Bacteria > Bipolaricaulota > Bipolaricaulia > RBG-16-55-9 > JAJCYT01 > CAZNGF01. The sequence continues at coordinate 24,425 of CAZNGF010000021.1, forward strand.
CTCCAAGCCCAACACGATGGCGCTGGCCGACCTCAATGAGGACGGGTCGCTGGACATCGTCACGGCCAACGAGGACGGCTCGATCTCAATTTTGTTCGGGGATGGGACCGGCGACTTTGCGCTTGCAGACACGCTCAAGTGGCCCGTGCGCACCCCGACCCGGATCGCGGTGGCCGACTTTAACGGGGACACGTTCAAAGATCTCGTCATCCAACACAACGGCGAATCGAACCCCAAGATTGCGCTCATGCTCGGCAGCGGCGCGGGTGGCTTCTCCGACCCGATCGAGATTGAGGGACTGGAACAGGCCCGCTCCCCGCACGTGACCGACTTCAACAACGACGGGCTCAAGGACCTGGTCCTGGCCGCGCCCGAGACGGACGAGATCGTGTTGGTCAAGAACCTCACGCCGCGCTGAAGCTCGCGGTGCCAACAACCGTCTTTCCGCAAGGGCGGCCCCACGCCGCCCTCGCGGGCTTGATTGGCGTTCGCACCCGAGGGCCCCTTTGTGTTAAGCTCGTCTCAACGAGACGTTGTGCAAAGGAGGCGCGGTGTTCAGCACCATCCTATTGGCGATCGACGGCTCGGATGGGACAGCGCACGTCGTCGAGCACGCGCTCGCCATCGCGCGCAAGTTCGGCGCCCGCATCCACGCCATCTACGCGCTCGAGGTCCCGGCCCTGACCGCCGATCACGGCCAAATGGCCCCCAACGTGCAGGGAATCACCGAATCGATGCGCACCTTCGGCAACGATCTGCTGGAGCGCACGCTCCAGGGGATGAAGGACGACGGGTTCACCGCCGTCCAGGGACAGGTCGTCGAGGGGCATCCGGCTGAAGCGATCCTACACTACGCCCAGGAAGTGGGGATCGACCTCATCGTGGTGGGCACGCACGGCCGTCGCGGCTGGCAGCGCCTCGTGCTCGGCAGCGTGGCCGCCGAGGTCGTTCGCACCTCCCCGGTCCCGGTGATGACGGTGCACATCGGGCGGTCCGGAGCAAACGACGCGTGACGGCGTTTTCCCTTCAGGGCATGACCGCGCTAATCACCGGCGGGGGACGGGGCATCGGCCGCGCGATCGCGCTCGACTTGGCCGCGGCCGGCGCCGACGTCGTGGCCGCCAGCCGCACGGCCGAGCAGGTCGAGGCGGTCGCCGAGGAGGTCGCGCGCCTGGGCTGCCGGACGCTGGCGTTGCCGACCGACGTGAGCGAGCCCGCTCAGGTCGAGGCGTTGGTCGACCAGGTCTGCGAGGCGTTCGGGCACATCGACGTGTTCGTGAACGCGGCCGCCATCAGCCCGTATTGGAAGCGTCTGCATCAGATGGAGGACGAGGAGTGGCGTCGGATCATGCGCGTCAACCTCGACGGCGCGTTCGCCCAGAGCCGCGCCGCCGGCCGCGTCATGCTCGAACGGGGCCGCGGCTCGCTGATCCACATCGCCTCGATCGCCGGCCGGGTTGGGCTGCCCCACATCGGCGCGTACTCGGTTAGCAAGGCCGGCCTCATGAGCTTGACGCGCAACCTGGCGCTGGAGTGGGCCCCCAAGGGCGTGCGCGTCAACGCCGTCGCCCCCGGCTGGGTCAAGACCGAGATGACCGCCTGGGTGCGCGAGCAACCCGAGATCGAGCAGCACCTGCGCGCCCAGATCCCGATGGGCCGCTTTGCCGAGCCCGAGGAGATCACCGGCATCGTGCGCTACCTCGCCTCCGACGCGTCCAGCTTCACGACAGGCCAAGTGTTCGCGGTCGACGGCGGGCAGACGATGGTCTGAGCTCATTCCGGCCCGCTTCGACGCCCTGCAGGTGACCTCAGTCCTGTCATTCACAACAGATTTGTCGTACAACGCCGCTGTTGTAAAATCCAGCTCGCGTGCGGATGTGCAGGGCTCGGATCCGGTTGACAACGTCATTTGGTTCGGCTTACACTGAGCCAATCCTAAAAAGATTGAAGGTTTCACCATGTCCGATCAGGTCACCCGCGAGATCTTCTGGAACATCTCCCCGACAGGCGAAGTCATCTTCTACGCGTTCGCGTTTCTGGCGATCGCGCTCTTCGCTTACGGCATCTGGATGCACGTGCGCCGCATCCTGAAGGGGAAGAAGGGCGAGCTCACGTTGCGCGGGCTCTGGCCACGCCTGCGCGAGACGATCGCCAACGCGGCCTCCAACCGGACAATCGCGCGTCATGACCGCACGGCGGGCCTCATGCACTTCTTCATCATGTGGGGCTTTATCGTCCTGTTCATCGGGACGGTGATCGTGACGATCGAGTACGACCTGTTCCAAAAGTTGCTCGGCTGGGAGCGGGGCTTCTGGTTCGGCCCGTTCTTCCTGGGCTACGAGCTCGTGCTCGACACGCTGGGCGCGCTGTTCATCGTGGGCCTGGTGGTCGCGCTCACGCGCCGTTATCTACTCAAATTACCGCAACTCAACTGGAAGCCGGTCGATCTCGTCCTGCCCGTCTGGCTGCTGGGCATCGCGATCACGGGGTTCTTCGTCGAGGGCTTGCGCTTGGCGGCCACCGCGGACGAGCTGGCCTACGCGGCCGCCTGGTCGCCGGTGGGCTGGCTGACCTCGCAACTCGTGGGCGCCGCGCCGGCCTCGGCCCTGCGCACGGCGCACTGGGCGCTCTGGTGGTTCCACGGCCTGCTCTCGCTCTCGTGGATCGCTTACCTGGCCTACGCGCCCAAAGTGCTCCACATCCTGAGCGCCGCGGTCAACCTGCTGTATCAGGAGGCCCGCCCGCGCGGCCGGCTGGCACGCGTCGACGTCGAAGCCGCCTTCGAAAACGACGAGCCGCTTGGCTTCGAGACGCTCTCCGACCTCACGCGCAAGGACCTGCTCGACGTGGCCAGCTGCACCGAGTGCGGGCGCTGCGAGATCAACTGTCCCGCCCACATCTCGGGCAAGGTGCTCTCGCCGCGCGAGATCGTGCTCGAACTGCGCGACCACGCGCGCGCCGAGTTCCCGGCCTTCGGCAAGGCGCAGGAGCCGCAGCGCATCATGGGCGCGTCCATCCAGCCCGAGGAGATCTGGGCCTGCACGACCTGCATGGCCTGCGTCGAGGCCTGTCCGGTGTTCATCGACCCCCTCAACAAGATTCTCGAACTGCGACGCAACGAGGTCATGAGCCAGGACGCCTACCCCGAGACGTTTGCCGAGGTCTTCGGCGGGACCGAAAAGCGCGGCAACCCCTGGAACCAGCACCCCAGCTCGCGGCTCGACTGGGCCAAGGGGCTCGAGGTCAAGACCATGGCCGAGGTGCGCGAGGCGGGCGAGTCGGTTGATTATCTCTTCTGGGTGGGCTGCTCGGCCGCCTTCGACCCGCGCAACCAGCGCATCGCGCGCAGCGTCGTGCGCATCCTGGAGGCCGCCGAGGTTTCGTTTGCCGTGCTGGGCGAGGAGGAATCCTGCACGGGCGACCCGGCCAGGCGCATCGGTCACGAGTACCTGTATCAGATCCAGGCCGAGACCAACGTTGAGCTGCTCAACGAGCAGCCCTTTGAGAAAATCCTCACGCTCTGCCCGCACTGCTTCAACACCGTCAAGAACGAGTATCCCGCCTACGGCGGCCGGTACGAGGTCGTGCACCACACCGAACTCATCAAGCAACTGCTCGACGCGGACAAGCTCCCGCTCACCCAGCAGCTCGACGGCGTGGTCACTTACCACGACTCGTGCTACTTGGGCCGTCACAACAAGGTTTACGAGCAGCCGCGCGACATTCTCAAAAAACTGCCGGGGCTGGAGATCGTCGAAATGGAGCGCAGCCGCGATCGCGGCATGTGCTGCGGCGCGGGCGGCGGGCTCATGTGGATCGAGGAGGAGCCCGGCAAGCGCGTCAACGAGCGCCGCGTCCGGCAGGCCGAGGAGGCCGTAGCCGCCAAGCGAAACGGCAAGCCTGCCACCGTGGCTTCGGCCTGCCCCTTCTGCATGACCATGATGGAAGACGGGCTAACCTCGAAGGAATCCGAGCTCCGGGACAAGGACGTGGCCGAGCTGGTCGTGGAGGCGATGGGGCTGTCGGCCTAGTGCTCAGTCCGCGGGCCGGAGCTGCTCCCGCCGCTCGACGAGGCGCAAGCGCAGCAGGAACGGCAGGCTCAGCACCATCAGACCGCTGGCCAGCAGGATCATGGTCCGGATGCCGAGCCAGTCGGCGGCCGGCGCGCCCAGCATCGGCCCCACGGCCACCGCGGTCGTGATCGACCCCTGCAGATACCCAAAGGCCTTGCCGCGCGTGCCCTGCGGGGCCGCGCCCATCACGTACGTGTTGGCCCCGATGAACAGCGCCGACCAGCTCGCCGCGATCATGAGCTGGGCCAGCGCGATGAACCACGCGTCCTGCGCCGCCGCGTAGACCCAGAACGTGAGCACACTGCCCAAGATTCCGATCGTGACCAGCTTGAGCCGGTCCACGTGTTCGGCGAAGCGCCCGATGGCCAGCATGAACAGCGGCTGGGTCAGCATGTTGACCGAGGTCACGGCCCCGACCAGCGTCAAGCTCTGCACGAACCCCTTGAGGTAGACCGGCAGCACCGACCACAGGGCTACGGCCGCCGTCATGCGAACGAACACCGTGCTGTAAAGGAACACCAGGCGCTTCGGAAAGCGAGCGCGGGCTCCGGCGGTCGCGTCCGCCGACTCGGGCACCGACTCGGGCAACCGGCGCCAGACGACCAGCGCGCTCAGCAGCGGGAAGACCCCGACGACCAGCAGCGTTGACGTGATGCCAATTTGATCCGCCAGCGCGCCCGCGCTTAAGCTGCCGACGCCCCAGCCCAGCGCCTCCGACGCGCTCAGCCGGCTGAAGCGCCGCCGCGCGCCCGCCCCGTACGTGTCCGAGAACAGGGCCGTGAGCATTGGATGGACCGAAAACCCCACCCCTTGCAGGAAGCGAAACAGCACCAGCTCCGGCAACGTGTCGCCGTGGACGTAGAGAAGGCTGGCCAGCGCGAACAGCGCGTACCCCGCGATCAGGAACGGGCGCCGCCGGTTGAAGCGATCCGACAGGTAGCCCCACAGCGGGCTGCACAGGATGATCGCCACCGAGTAGCTCGATAACACAACCCCGATGGACGTCAAACCGAGCCCGAGCTCGTCCACCAACAGCGGGATGAGCAGGATGAACGAAAACTGCCCGAACCCGGCCGACATCGCCGTCAGGCTGAACGGGCGGATCGACCCTGCCGGGTCTGAACGGGCGGCGGCCACTACAGCAACGGGCTGCTGACCGAGAAGAACAGACTCCCGCCCGCCCCCTCTTCGGCGCCCAGGACGGGGTAGGCGTACCCCAGGCTCACATCGAGCACCAAGCCCAGCAGCGTCGTCAACGTCCCCGTGGCCCGTCCGCCCACCTCGACTTTGGGGTCGTCGAACGCCCATGCGCCCCCATCGGACCAGACCTGTCCGCCGCGGGCGAACGCGCTGAAGCGCAGCGCGTCGAGCAGAGCGAGATTGACCACGGAGAAATCCAGGTTGCGCAGCGGCGGCAGCACCAGTTCGACCCCGCCCGCCGCCTTGCGTTGCCCCGACGCCTCGAAACTCTCCAACTCGCTCAGGTCGAGCTGAAATGCCTCGGGTAGCGCCCCCAAACCGGCCCCCAGCGACAGGGTCAGGTCCAGGTAGAGCGACGGCGCCAGGCGCGCGCGCTGCGTGCCGGTCCACTGCGCGCCCACGAACCCGCCGAGCCCCGCCCGCACCGAGAGCCGATTGTTCAGCAGCATCCGAGGGGCTTCCGTGCGGTTCAAAATCAGCGAGGCGTACGGCAGCGGGTCACTCGCCTCTCCCAGCGCACCGACCGACAGGCGCGCCTGGTGCCGGGAATACCAGTACGTGCCCGGCGCGCCGGTCTCGGGGTGCGCAAAGCCCGTCCAATTGAGCCCGATCTCCCCGTCGATGCCGGGGTTCGGCCGCGCCGCCGCCGGCTCGTAACCGCTCACGGCCAACGACCCGCTCGCGCCCAGGCTGCGTCCCAGGCTGGCGTTGAAGGCCGCGGTGCCGTCCAGCAGGAGGCGCATGGCCGCTTCCCGCTCGTCCTCCGCGCGCTCCTCGATCTCGACCCGCGGGACGACGCTCACGCTCCAGGCGTGGTCCGTGCGAAAGCCCCCCTGCAAGCCGAGCCCGTTGAAGCGCACGTAGTACGCGTCCAATGGCATCACGGCCTCGTCCCAGGACCAGACCAGCTTGCGGGGCCAGTGGTTGTTGGCCCGGTCCGCGTCGGGCAGCAGCTCGCGCGGGTCGAGGTGAACCGATTTGACGGGGCTGTCCGTGACGAACGCGAGCGTCCCTTCGGCTTGACCGGCCTCCCAGCGCTGGACCTGCCGCTGGCCCGACTCGGTTTCGGCCGCGACCTCGACGGGCAGTGCCCCGCCGCCGTCTTTGCGCAGCGAGACGCTTGTTTCGTAACCGTCGTCCGTTTCGCTCGACTCAACCCCCGTCACCGCCGGGTCGAAACGCACCGCGCCGTGGAGCCAGTCCGCGAAGAACGCGTCCAGCTCTCGCCCCGAGGCGGCCTCGACCGCCTGCTGAAACGCCGCCACCGAGGCGACCCGGTGCCGGAAGCGCTCGTAGACGGCGTTGAGCGCCTCGAAGAGCGCCTCCCGGCCGATCGTGCCCTCGAGCGCGCGCAGGACCAAGTACCCCTTGTTGTAGATGCGGGTGAAGGTGTTGTTGGCGTAGTCCACCTCGTCGGCCTGCTTGACGATGGCCTCGTCGAAGCGGTTGTGCAGGCCGATCAGATACGGCAGCTCGACGTTGTGACGGCGCAGGTTGAAGTAGCCGAACTCGGAACCGACCAGGTTTTGCAGCACCCCGTCGCCGAGGCCCTCGAACACGTTGGGCTCAGACGCGCCGTACCGGTCCTCGAAGTACGTGAGCGAGAGGTACTGCGCAAACCCCTCGGAGAGCCAGTTCTCGGCGTTGAAGTCGGCCCCGACGCCGATGCCCCACCAGAGGTGGGCCAGCTCGTGCGCCAGCAGCCACTCCAGGAAGCGATCCATCACGCCGGGGGCGACCACGTCCTTGAGGCGGTAGTTGTCCGTGCCCAGCAGGACCATGCCGTCGGCAGCCATGCCGTAGGTGCCGGGGCTCGGGTTGTCGACGATGGCCAGCCGCTCGTAGCCGTAGGGGCCGAAGCGTTCTTCGTAGTACGTCAGCAGCGACGCCGCGAAGCTGGCCGCCAGGCGCGCCTCGGCCTGGTGCCCCGGCAGGTAGAAGGACTCGATGGTCACCCCGCTGCCGTGCGCGAGGCTGACGACCTCGAAGTCCGGGCTGATGGCGAGCGGGAACGAGCGCGCCGCGGCGGTATAGGCCAGTTCGTAAGTTTGCGTTCCGTCGCCCTCGGCCGCGAGCGCGACGCGATCCGCACCCGAGGCGAGCACATACCCTTCCGGCACGGTGATGCGGGCGCCGTAGTCCGCGTTCGGAAGCGCGAAGCGGCCCGCGTTGATGGCGTCCGCCGGCATGACCACGGGGTACCAGCCGAAACGCCACGTGAACACGTCCCGGTAGTAGACGTTGTCGATTGCGCTGGCGTGCGGGAACTTGGTCTCAAACGCGAGCGCCAGCTCGAACCGCTCGCCCGGCGCCAGCGGCGCCGGCAGCGACACCCGCAGGAGGGACCGCCCCAGCGAAAAGGTCTGTAGCTCGGGGGGCATGGTCTCGTAGGCAAACGGCAGCGAGGCCCCGTCCGCAGCGGTTACCGACGAGACCTCAGTCCAAGCCGGATCGAACCCGTCCGGATAGGTCCCGTCCTGCAGCGCGGGCGCCACATACGGGTTGGGCTCGCGCCCCAGATTGCCAAGTAACAGGAAGGTCATGGCTTCTATCGGGTCGGCCGCGTCGTTGACGACGTCGACGCGCATCGTGCCCGCGAGCGTGCGCGCGTCGGGGTCGAGTGCGACGTCGAGTTCGTAGCGGGTGAGCGGGCTCTCCTGCGCGTGTGCGATCGAAGCGAGTGCAAAAACGAGGGCGAAGACAACGAGCCAAGTGCGGCGCATGGTAAGGGCCTCCCGAAGCAAGGATGTCGGCGCACCCATTGTATGCGGGGACCCGCACGGCTCAAGGGCTGTTAGCCACGCTTTTCGCGCTGGAGCAGGTGGTTGGCGAACTCCAGCACCTTCTTGCGGTCCTGCGGGCTGAGCAGGTCGAGCTTGAGCTTGAGCTCGTCGTAGGCGTCGTCGCCCGGACGGCGGTCGGCCGGGAAGCTGTTCACGGCACGCTCCGCCAGGCGGTGCGCGTGCCAGTTGGCCGAGCGGTCCACGTGGCGCACGGTCCAGTCCGTGTAGCGTTGCAGCAGGTCGAGCGCGATCGTGTTCAGGTTCTCCAGGTGGGGCTGGCGCACGCGGGCCACGCCGTTGATCTGGTTGGCCACGAGCTGGCTGTCGGTGAAGAAGATCACGCGCTCGGGCTCGTACTCCAGGCCGGCCTTGCACGCCTCGATCAGCGCGCGGTACTCGGCCACGTTGTTGGTGGCCCGGCCGATGCCCTGCGAGACCTCCTCGACGATGTTGCCGTCCTGGTCCACCAGCACGGCGCCGATGGCCGCTTCGCCTGGGTTGCCGTGTGAGGACCCGTCCACGTTGACCAATAGTTTTTCCATGACCACTGGTGGGCCCAGCAGGGTTCGAACCTGCGACCCGCCGGTTATGAGCCGGATGCTCTGCCACTGAGCTATGGGCCCTGGCGCCCTGTATCTTATCCTGTATAAAAAACGCTGTCAACGCCTGGAGTTCGGGACGAAAGGGTGTCCGTGTCCGTTCAGGCGGGCGGCCTTGGCGCCCCGCGGTTGGCGCGCGCCGCGCGGCGGCCTACAATGCCGGGGACTCAGCCGCGCCCCCTCGTAAGGAGATGAGCGCCGTTGCTGAAACCTTTGTTGATCCAGCTCTCGCAGAACGAAAAGGCCAAGGAATTCCTGACCCAGTGGCCTCCGGTGCGCCCGCTCGTGCGCCGTTTCGTGGCGGGCGAACACCTGGAGGAAGCGGTGGAGACGGTTCGCGCCCTCAACGACCGGGGCATCACGGCCACGCTCGACCACCTGGGCGAGCACACGAGCACGCGCGCGGCCGCGGCGCAGGCCGCCGACGATTACCTGCGCATTCTGGAAAGCATCGGGGCAAGCGGGCTCGAGTCCACGGTCTCGCTCAAGCCCACCCAGTTGGGGTTGAGCCTGGACGACGCGCTCTGCCGCGAACACGTGGGCCGCGTGGCACAGCGCGCCGAGGAACTCAACAACGCGGTCTGCGTGGACATGGAGGGCGCCGAGTTCACCGACCGCACGCTGGACCTGTTCGAGTCGCTCTGGGCCGAGCACGACAACGTGAGCACCGTGATCCAGTCGTACCTGCGCCGCTCGGCCGACGACGTCGAGCGGCTGGTCGCGTTGGGGGCCCCCGTGCGCGTGGTCAAGGGCGCCTACCTAGAGCCGCCCGAGCTGGCTTTCCAGGACAAGGGCGCGGTGGACCGCGCGTTCGTCCAGCTTACCGAGCGCCTGCTCTCCCCCGAGGCACGCGACCGCGGCGTGTTCACGGCCATCGCCACGCACGACGAGCGCATCCTGCGCTGGGCCTGCGAGCACATCGAAAAGCACGAGATCCCGACCTGGGCCTACGAGTTCCAGATGCTCTACGGCATCTGCCGGGACTTGCAGGCGCGGCTGGCCGAGGCCGGCCACCCCGTGCGCGTCTACGTCTCCTACGGCACGGAGTGGTTTCCGTATTTCATGCGCCGCTTGGCCGAGCGGCCCGCCAACGCGCTTTTCTTGCTCAAGCACCTCGTGCGGTCTTAACCGGCCCACGCCGCCGGTTTGGTCGCTTACCCAGCGCGCGACTATAGTGCCACCAAGGGGGTTGTATGTCGGTGTGGCTGCTCGCGTTTGCGCCGGGCGTGTTCTGGCTCTGGTGGGTCTACCGCCGCGACCGCTGGGAACCCGAGCCGCGCGGCCTCGTGCTGCGCACGTTTTTCTGGGGCATGGTCGCCACCGTGCCGGCCGTGCTGCTGGAGCTGCTGGGCGCGTACGCGTTGGGAAGCGTCCTGCCGGGGTCCAATCTGGTCGTCGCGTCCGTCTTCATGCTGGCCGTCGTGGGGCCGGCCGAGGAGCTGTGCAAGTTCCTGGCAGTGCGGCTGCGCGTGTACCGGCACCACGAGTTCGACGAGCCCATGGACGGCATCGTTTACGGCGCGGCCGCCGCGCTGGGTTTTGCCTCGCTGGAGAACGTGGGGTATCTCTTGGCCGCGTAGCAGGCGCAGGAATTCGGCACGGTCTTCTGGATGCGGGCGCTGCTCTCGGTTCCCGGCCACGTGCTGTTCGCGGCGCTCTGGGCGTACCCGCTGGGCTGGTCCAAGTTCGCGTCTCACGCGCCGGGCGGCCTCACGCTCGGGCGCGGCCTGCTGCTGTCGATGCTGGGCCACGGCCTGTTCAACGTGTTCGCCATCAACGCGGCCTGGGGCACGATTCCCTTGCTGATCCTGGTCTACCTGCTTTGGCGCCGTTTTCTGCGCCATTCCCAGCGCGCGGCTGACGCATCGCCCCATCAGCCGGGAGAAGGCGGCCAAGAACCGTAGTCAACGCCGGCGTGCCGTTGCCCGAAAACCCCTCGAAGTCTGGGCGTTGAGTCAAGCAGGCGTTCGAGCAAGCGGATTCACATACGGCAGCCAAAACGCGCTGGGATCGACGTCGCAGCGTGTGGCAGGCGAAATTCCAGGAACACACGCTAAAGGATGATGTTGACTTTCAGCGCGAGATGGGCTACGTTTATGGCAATTCTCATTAAGCGTGAAAACATCTGTCGTCCCCACGAGCGGGGTGGCCAAGCCTTTATCTTCAGGAGACCAGCCATGCTAAACAAAGTAGGGCCCGCTGCGCGGGCCGAATCGGTTCAAAAGGCGGCCTGCACAGCAGGCCCTACATTACTTTTGGGATATGGATAGGAGGGACTTTCTTAAAGGGATGGCAGGTATGTCCCTGATACCAGCTGTATCTGGGTTAACTGCCTTTTCACAAGCGGATGGACCTTATCCCCTAGGATCTGGTTTTTTTATCCCTATTGAGCCAGGATATGTTGATGCTATGTATGAGGAACAAGCAAAGTCGTATTTTCAAGCCTCTAAGAACTTGGGTGGGGATTCGGTAATCGTACAGCCAAGACTTGAGTTTGCAGATGGGGCTATTGGTCCTATAGTTCCCGGGGAGGTTTTGTCTAATGCATATGATGTCTTTGTGAATGCTGCTAAATCGAATGATTTGTCTCTGTTTTCTGGTTTTGCAGTGTCTCCCTCTCAGGAGCGTATGGATAGATTGACTCAGGTTAGATTTCTAGAAAAATATGCAGAAGAGTCGGTTAAGTTTGCTAAGAGAGCGGAATCAGATAACGCGTTTGCGTTTTCACCGTTTGCTGAACTCGAACTTGTTATTGATGATCCCATGTTAATTAATGAATTCGTAAATGATACGCTTGGTCGGTGGAGGGCCAACTATTCCGGTTTACTTATTCCTCGATTTACCTACGAACAGAAACCAGAAGCGGTTAATCAACTACGCCTTTCAGGATTTGATAAACTGGGATTGGATGCTTGGCCAGCTGATTCAAGAAATGTTTCAGAATTCGCGAGGAACTACTCCGATATGCTGGACAGGTTTAACTTGTTTTCGAGTAGTCAGGGGTTAGGGAAAGCAGTTGTGACGGAAACAGGAGTCCCGGTTGGAGGAAACTTGGGGGGGACGGCAAGTGATCCAAGGTTTAGAGATATTCCTAATAACGTTACTGAGGAGGTGCAAATGGACGCGGTTAAGGAGATTTTAGCTGGGTCAAAAGGACGAGTTGATGGTCTATACTTTTTTGGATTTGGTTCCGGAATAGATCCATGGGCAGTGGATGGCAGACCTGCAGGGGAAGTGATTCGAAGGTATTTTGGCGGAGCTGGGCCGAACG